>JBPOJO010000523.1:0-8039 GCA_052033485.1 Bacteroidota bacterium
GGAAGTTGTGGTCTGCCCGACGAATGTTGAGCCTGAAGACCCCCGTTCGTATTATTCCGTTGCGCGTCGTTTGAACAAAGAAATTCCGAATTCAATTTACCCGAATCAGTACGACAATCCCTCCAACAGCAAAGCGCATTATGAAACGACCGCCCCCGAAATTTGGGAACAAACCGAAGGCAAAATTACGCATTATGCCTGCGGTGTAGGCACGGGCGGCACGATGTGCGGAACCGCGCAATTTTTGAAAGAAAAAAATCCCGCAATTCGCACGGTCGGTATTGACACTTATGGCTCGGTTTTTAAAAAATATAAAGAAACCGGTGTTTTTGACCATAATGAAATTTATCCCTATCTCACGGAAGGAATCGGGGAAGATATTTTGCCGAAAAATGTCAATTTTAGCCTCATTGACCACTTCATCAAAGTTACGGACAAAGATGCCGCGCTCATGACACGTCGTTTGGCAAAAGAGGAAGGGCTTTTTGTCGGTTGGTCATGCGGCTCGGCTGTTTTCGGCGCACTCGAATATGCAAAAGAAAATTTGACAGAAAATGACGTGATGGTTATCATTTTGCCCGACCACGGCACGCGATATCTCAATAAAATTTACAACGATTCTTGGATGAAAGACCACGGTTTTCTCAATAAAAACTTTGCTTCGGCGCGGGATATTGTTAAAAATCGCCCTGCATCGGTGTTAAAAAGTGTTGATACCGAAACGACTGTCGGCGAAGCGGTGGCTTTGATGAAAAAAGAAGGTATTTCGCAAATCCCCGTGACGGAAAACGGCAATATCGTCGGCAGTTTGACTGATGCGCAGGTACTTTCAAAAATGATTGAAGAACCGAATATTAAAAATGAAGCAGTCAAAAGTATTATGACCGCGCCCTTTCTTTTTGTCGGCATGGACAATTCTATTGACGCACTTGCTTCGGCAATTAACAAAGATAATCCCGCAATTTTAGTGCGTGACGAAAATAACGCCGTGCATATTATTACGCAACAAGATTTGCTTGCCGCCATTGCTTATTAAAAAAAAGCCCTCGCTGCATAAGTGAGGGCTTTTTTTTGAACTCTGTGCCGGCGACGTTAATCGCTGCATAGCTTTTGTCTGTGATAAGGGAAACTTGCGTAAAAAAAGGGGACAGTTTAGCCTGATAGTATCGCCGGCATCTTGCCGGCTAAATTTAGCTCTTTTGAAGTTCCGTATGATTGCTTACAGTACAATCTTTTGCCAACAAGCTAAATAATTACAGAAAAATGTAACATTTTGCCGGTTTGCCAAAGAATGTAGCGCGAGCTTTAGCTTGCGACCTTACGTTCCAAGAATGTAGCGCGAGCTTTACGTTGTTACAATTTGCAGTTTAGCTAAAATCTTTCGTATTTTCTTTTTCTGCGCCAATAATTAAAAACGCCGAAAAGCAGCACCGCGCCTATCGGCAGGGCGATATTGACCGTTTGCCACTGTTCTTTTTCACTTTGAATTCTGAAAGAATCCAAAGGACGCATGATAATTTCTTTTTTGCGTGAGGCGATAACGCCCTCAGGGTCGAGCATATACGCGACGGCATTTTCCATAAAATCTCCGTTGTCAAAACTTTGATTAATAAGCGGTTCGATGCCCAAAGGCAAAGGTTTGCCGGTTTTTTTATCCGTTTCGTTGCGAATAAAATCACCGTCGCCGATGACTAAAATTTTACTTTCTTTACCGTTTTTGATTTGTTTCGATTGCTCAAAACCTTCGGGCGGAAAGCGCGCCGAAAAACCGGATTTGAATTTACCTTCCAAAAGGTATGCAAGCGGCAAATGTGATTTTTTGTAAATTTCTTTGTTCAAATCAGCCTTTAATTCGTCTAAATCTACTTTTGTAGGGCAATTTTTGATGCGAGAATACTTGGAGGAAAAAATCAAAGGCGTTTTTTTCACCGTCGGAGCTTTTACGGTGTCCAAAGATGAAACGAAACGAAAATAGACTTTATCCAAGTGCCGCGCAATCGGGTGTTTGTCGTTAAAAGCATTTGCGACGACGTTGTAAGGCCAAGGAACGCGCTGTAAATTGGGATTTTCGCCGAATTGACCGACATTGACGACTATCGCGCCGGCTTGTTGGTCTTGAACAAGGTCAATATTTACGCGAATCCCGTAGCGAAAAAGTAAATCTTCCAAACCGCCTAAGTCATAACCGAAGGCAAAAGTGCCTCCGTTGGCAATGCTGTCCAAATTCATTTGCACCTTATCCGTTAAAAAAACAGCTTTTCCGCCGCGCATGATGTATTGGTCTACGAGATAGCGAGTTTTTTCAGGAATACGATTTTTGGGTTGCGCCCAAATGATTAAATCGAAGTTGTCTAAACTTTTTTCGAGGGGATTGACCGGTTCGACGATGTAGTTTTCGGAAAAACGGGCGTAAAACCCATAAAGGTCTTCGGGTCTTAATTCGTCATTTCCGGTAATAACAGCTATACTTTTTTTGTTTTTTGAGATTAATTTTTGTATTGCCGAAATCAGTTCATATTCAATATTTTCAACGGAATGATTTATCTGTTCTGCGGGAGAAAAATTTTTATTTCCTTTCAAAAGTAAAACAGCTTTTTCTTTATTTTTGTAGGCAATCATTACGCCGGGCAAGATTACTTTTTGGATTTTTTTCCCGTTGACAACTTCAAAAAGTGTGGTCGGCGGCAAGCCTTTTTTTGCCAAATCTTCAAAAAATGCCTTTTTTTCGCTTGCGTTGGTCAGTTCGTCCGGATTGACAAAGTGCCACCGAATTTTATTGCCCGCAACGGCTTTCAGTTCTTCAAGATTTTCGCGCACGGCTTTTTGCAAACGCTTAAACTGCGCATTTAATTCTCCGTCGAGATAAACCGTGATATAAACTTCATCATCAAGTTGTCGTACAATTCGTTTTGCCGCTTCAGACATTGTGTAACGATTGTCTTGTGTGAGGTCTATACGAAAAAAAGATTTTTGTGCAAGAAGATTAATGACTATAACTGCCAAAAAGACGGCAATCATTTCGAAAATCTGCTCCCATTGACGCATTTTTTTTATGCCTTTTTTTTCGGCTTCAAGCATTTTTTTTCTTTTAGAATAAGATTTATCAACCTTTTAAGGGCTTTTGCGCTTTGGCGGCATTTTGAGAAAGGCAAAGCGTGCTGCAAAGTTGCAATTTTTTTTGAAAAAAGAAAAATTAATTTTCGGCATTTTGCTTTTGAGCCACTGCCGTTGTTTGTGTCCTCATAAACGACTTTGAGAAGCGGTTTTAAAAAGTCGCTTATGAGGACACGAGCAACTGCGGTAAGCAGCAATTCGCTTGATGATAAAAAAATTTGGTAACTGTTTTGCCGGATTGAACACGAGCTTAAGCTTGCGGATTTAAGGTAACCTGCCACAAACGTATATAAGGTCGCCGGCTAAAGCTCGCGCTGCATTCTTGGCAAACCGGCGAGATAGTTACAATATTTGCTCCTTTTCATTTGCTCAAATGCTTTAAAATCGGCTTGTCGGAAAGTGTCCAAAGTGCCGCTTTTATTCCTGCCGCCTTTAATCCTTCGTTTGCCCACGAATTGCAAGTGTAATAAAAACTGTATGTGCCGACGGCATCATAAAAGACATCGTATTTGCCGTAAGATGCTCCCGTGATGCAAGAAATGCGGTTATTTTTTATCAAAAAAGATTTTTCGACGTATTCCGACAAAATTTTATACTGCGCGGGAGAAATTTTAAGGCTGATACAAGCTTCATCACAGGCAGGTTTTCGAATAAAACTGATGTGCATCGCCGATTCACTCATAAAAAAAAGTGCATTGAAAGCGGTCGAAAATTTTAATTCCGCCCATGTCGGGGTTTCAAGGTAAAACCCTTTGTCGCCCCAACCTGCGGCGATAAATTCGGGCTGTACTTTTTTTGCATCGGCTTCCGCGCCGAAAAACAAGCTCCAATCACGCTCCTCAGTTCTATACGGCAAAACGAGGTCGGTGTGAACACCGTTTGACATGACAAAAATTTCAACAAAATCCGTTTCCGATTGCCGAAAATCCTCATTTGCCGGCACGAGTGAAAGAAGCCACATACATAAAATGTACAGTAATAAAATTCCGGTCGCGGCAAGCAATACAAGCCCGATTTTTTTAAGAATGAAAAGTATCACAAATGCCTCCAATTTTTATTGAAAATTACAACATTTTTTCGATGATTCTGAGTTCTGCCGCTACATAGTCTTTTTCAATTTCTTCTTCGAATTCATGCCAAGCATTCAGGTCAGCCCTGTCTTTTCTTCTTTCAAGCACCGATTTGAAGCTTTTAAATGGTTTATTGCCGCGGTGAGCATTCTCTAATGCCTCTTTCAATTTAGCATCTTTCACCTGTTTAACAAATTCTTCCATGAAATAGTAACTGTCACGCGAAGTCCATTTAGGAAATTGTATGTACTCTTTTTTGTGTTTTTTTACTCAATTACATTTTCGTCATCATAATCTCGCAGTTCAAAATTGGGTCACACAAAATCTTGCGCGTTTTTTTGTGTATATACACTTCATAGCCGAAACCGAGTTGTTCTGCTATGGTTTCAATATCATTCTCGTCAAACATAAGATTACATTTTTTAATGAAAAAAGTTTCTTCAAAAATACAAGTTTTTGAAAAATATTTGCACAAAAAATTATTTTTTTTGCATAAAATCAAGTAATGCCTTTGCGAACCATTCTCCCTGTATCCTGTACCCCTGCGGCGTGAGATGTAAAAAATCTTTTGACAAAAAATTTTCGGCAAACCACACTTCCGTATTTTTTTGCGCCTGCATAATATTGTAAAAATCCCACAATAAATAGCCGGATTTTTTTGCCTTTTCGCGAATGACACGAACCGCCGCTTCTTCTTTTTTATCCCAATCCGGTACGTCATTGCTTCTGCAAAGCGGAGGTGTTGTCAGCATAATGAGGGCATCGGGAGCGGCATTTTTTATTCTTTGTGTTAATATTTCTAAATTCGTTGATAAATTTTCTTCGCTGAATTGCGGTCGCCGGCAGTCATTTGTGCCGAGTGAAATGATGACAAAATCAGGTGCGGTTTCGCGAATATTATCTTCAAATTTGTCGCTGCGCAAATAAGCGGCAATATCTGCCCCGTTTGCCCCTGCGGAGGAATAAATGATGCCGTTTTCGCCGTTTTCCGAATAAAAACCGTTGCAAATAAAGGTATTTTGCGTGGACAAATCTTTTTTTAAGAAAAACGAAAAATTGTTAAATTTTTCGTCCGCTTCGAACCATGCCGCACTGTTTTCATATTTTTTGGCGGAAAGTTTTTTTGATTTTCCGTTTGTGTCCGTGTATGTGATGAGGGGAGAAAAATTTTCGGAAAAAGCACCGCCGAAAAAAATTGCCAACCGAGCTGTTTCATGTTTAAAGTTTTTACCCTTCATGCCGAATTGAATTTCTGCTTGTTCGGATTCGGTGCTGACGGCGACAGGGCAAAGTCCCCAACTGCCTTTTACATCTCCGAAAACTGCCCGCTGCGTTTTCCAATCGCCTTTTCCCTCGCAAGTGAACGTTACGGGATTATTGCTGTTCATCAAGGAATAGGGAAAAAACCATCCGTAGCCGGCGTTTCCGTATTTTTTTTGCAAAGCAGAGCGAACGACGCTTCCTTTGATGTCGGATTGTATGTGCGAATCTCCGATTTGTAAAATGTGAATTTTACCTTTTTTGTCAGACTTCAGTTTTTTTAATTTTTCAAAAAAAACATCGGAATTTTTGGCACCTGATGCAAATTCAATGTTATTTTTAAAAGTAAGAACATTCATTTTCGCGGTCGTTAAGCCCCCAATCAGAATGATTGCGCAGAATATAAAAGGCATGATTCAAAAATTTCGTGTTAAAAAACAATAAAACCCATAAGGCAATCGTCTTACGGGTCAGAAAATTGTCGAGACAGCATTTTCCTACGCAAAGTTGAAATGAAAGGCTATCTCAAATCAACCGTGAAAACGTTCGGGTGTTTGCTTTTGTCGAATTGAAAAAAATTATCTTTCACTTGCACGGCAGGGTCTAATTTCAAAATCGTGAAAGTGTACCTTCTGCCTTTTTTCTCAAAAACTTCCCAACTGCGGATAGTTTTTTCTTTTTTGTCAATCAACATTCTGACTTTAAAAACCTCATTGCTGCGGTCTTCCGGTGTCAGGTCAATGACTTCGTAAGTTTTTCCCTCAACGACGGTTTCTTCAACAAAGGCATATTTGAAGCCTTTTTTGTACATCGTATAAATTTTTGCGGGCGTAAAGTCGTCCGATTTGGGGTCGTGATTCGTGATATTTACCTCGTTCGATTCTTTGAGATACGTCCATACGGTCGTTTGGTCGTTGTATATCTCTTGGTCTTTCATTTTAAGGTAATATTTTCCACCTTTTACAATCAAAGAACCGTTGGCAGATTCGTCAATTTTCTCGACATCACTTTTCAAATTGTACCTAAAATCCACTTTAAAAGCGGGCATTTTTTGGTATTTAAGGCTGACGGCATCAAGGATTTGCAAAGCCTTTTTGTCATGTTGACCGAATGATACGGATATTGAACACAAAGTCAATATTAATAAAGATAGGATTTTATTCATGTTTTCGATACTTTTAAGGTTTAATTGCGCACCGATTTGACCGAAATCAATGCCAAAGATAAATTCAATAATTGTTCCAAAAACGTTTATCGAAAAAAAAAATATTTTTGACGAAGGAATCAGTGGATTTATCACGTAAGAAATTTCGATTATCGAAACTATTTTAACAAAAAAAGACAAGTTTAGTTCAAAAAAAACGCTCAAAAATGAAAAATTCTATCGCAAACTAAGTTGCAAACGACTTGCGGCGTTCTTTTTTTATTCATTGGTGGGTTCGTTTTTCGTTTCTTCGGCGAACCAAGAACTGTACATAACGTAGTTATTCGCAATTCTTGTCAGCATTTCCGTGCGGTCGCCTGTTTCTTTTACTTTTTTCGCGGGTACGCCGGCATAGATAAAACCGCTTTCACACACCATATTTTCGGTAACAACTGCGCCTGCGGCGATGATTGCGCCGCTTTTAACGACTGCATTATCCATCACAATCGCGCCCATGCCGATAAGGACGTTGTCTTCAAGCGTGCAGCCGTGAATAAGTGCGCGATGCCCGATGCTGACATAGTTTCCGATGTTCACGGGGGCTTTTTGATAGGTGCAATGAATAATTGCGGCATCTTGAATGTTGACGTGATGCCCTATTTTGATGTAGTGGACATCGCCTCTGACAATAGCTTGGAACCAAACACTGCAAAAGTCGCCCATTTCCACTTCCCCGATAATTGTGGCATTTTCAGCCAAATAACAATTTTCCGCAATTTTTGGCGTAAAACCGCGAACACTTTTAATGAGAGCCATTGATTTATTTTGTAATATTTAACAGTCAGAAACTTTTTTTAAAGCAATAATCTCCGCAATTTTTTCGACACAAGAAGCTAAATTTTTTTTTATGTCATTTTCCCAAAACCGCAAAACAATCAAACCCTCGCTTTGCAATTTTTCATTGACAAAAGCATCTCTGCGAATATTTTGCTCAATTTTTTTGTGCCAAAAATCTTGATTCGACTTGATTTCAAGTTTTTTTATTTCCCAATCTTTACCGTGAAAAAACGCGCTGTCGCAAAATATGACAAGGTTTGCTTCTTTGATGAAAAAATCGGGTTTTCCTGTTATTTCTGCGACATTTTGAACAAACAAAAAACCGCGCTCTTGCAGCGCGTCAGCAAGCAAACATTCCATGCGACTGCCCTTGCTTTTGACTGCCTGCATTTTTTTGCGCCTCTGTTCTTTTGTATGCTTGTCCATAAACACCTAAAAATCAACGATTTATAGGAACTTTTTTCAAGATATTATCCACTATCAAGCGCGGCGTAACACCGTCAGCCTCAGCTTCATAATTGAGCAAAACTCTGTGATTAAGCACATCAAATGCAACATCTTTAATATCTTCCGGCATGACAAAATCGCGTCCGTCGAGGAAAGCGAGGGCTTTT
>JBPOJO010000314.1:0-1837 GCA_052033485.1 Bacteroidota bacterium
CTCAAAACCAAATCGGAATGTGTTGTTACAATAAACTGAATGTTCGGAAATTCCTCATACAAAACCCTCAAAATGTTTGCTTGCCAATCGGCGTTCAAATAAGTGTCAATTTCGTCAATAATGACAACAGCAGGGAGATTTTTCACGTCTGCTTTGCCGTATTCCTCATATTCTGCCTCTTCTGTGGCATAATCTTTAAAACGATACAAGGCTGAAAGTAGAGAACCTACCCAATAAAAAAGATTTTGATAGCCTTGACTGAGCAAATTTAAGTCTATACCGCCGGTATTATCGGGTGTTTTCACAAGGATTCTCGTGTTTCCACTGTCTGTTTTAGCAGTTTTTAAAAACTCAACCTTGCCGATTTCTTTTCCGTCTTCATCTTCGGAAAGCGTAATTTTTGAAATAATTTCAAAAAGATGCCTAATTGCCTCTGACCAATTGCTTGTCGGCGTTCCTTTTTCTTTGTGTTTGAAATCATACAATTCAATCCATTTTGCAAGAGCAAGGCGATTCGGAGAAGTATCTTTGATGATATTGAGCAACTGAATAGCATTAGGATAAATTCTATCTTCAAATTTTGCCGAAATATTTTGCCCGAAACCCTGCGGCAGCGCAATAGTTAAACTCGATAAATGCCTTTGAATGCCGTTTTTAGTGTTAATATCTCGTAAAGTTGCAAAGTCGCCGGATTCTTCTGCATACGGAAATTTCTCATTTTCATCTTTTTTTAGCGTAATGACATTTTGATATGGTTTTTCATCAAAAGTATAGGAAAGTGTAATTTTAGCTTCTTGTGCATAAACAGGCACATTGGCATCAATTAATTTTAACCAATTTAACAATTCACTGTCTTTGAGGTAAAACTTTTCTGTTTCCAACTCCTCAGACTGAAAAACACTGATTCCCGTCAATGCTAAAGCAAGAGCACGCAAAAAGGTAGATTTTCCGCTGCCGTTTTTACCGATAAGTACAGCAATTCTGTCATCAATTTCGGGCAGTTCGATGTCCACAAAATGTCCGATATTTTGAAGTCGTAATGATTTAACTTTCAATGACTTAATTCGTTTTCGCTCCCGCTCTTCGGCGCGTTTTCTCTCTTCTTCTTTTTGCATTTCTGCCGCTCTTTCAGCTTCTTCTTTTTGTAACCTTTCTTTAAAATATCCTTCTCGCACCGATTTCACATTTAGCCAATAGATATCTAAAAAACTTTTTTTGTCTATTTCAAATAGCTTTTGCGCGTCCATATTATCTTTTTGAGAAATACGCAAAATGCTGTCAATTAAGGGTTTGTCTTCTCTTAAAAATTTTTCAATAGCCTCTTGCCAAATACAATCGGGAAAACGTTTGAGCCACTGATTTTCAGTTTTTTTATTTTTAGAATCATAATATTTAGTATAGCCGCCCAATGCCTGTGAAATTACTTCAAAAATTGCGGCAAAATCTTTAGAATCTCTTGCATTGAGATAAACGTGTAATTCAAGGTTCTCCGAAATTTTGTTTTCGGATACAATTAAAGCTATCCTCGCTCTTTTAGCAACGGCATCTGTACCTTCCCAAAAGGAAAAAACAACAGAATTTTCGCCGCCGTCGAACCAAATTCCGTTTCTCATTTTTTCATCGATGCGTTTGCGCATGGAGAAAAATAAGTTTTTTTCTCGCATCTTTGCAGACAAAAACTGCAAGACTTCTTCATGTACAGGAGTTAAATCAATCATTTTTTTTATATTTTCTTGCAATAATAATAAGATTTTTTTGAAAAAAAAAATGTTTGAAATATTCAAAAATAACAGAAAGATTTGTAAAAAAATCTAAATGAAATTACTCAAAGAAATAA
>JBPOJO010000609.1:0-2226 GCA_052033485.1 Bacteroidota bacterium
CCGCACGCTATAGCTCGTGCTCTTCGGCTAACTGTGAGCTTTTTATTTAATTTCCGCTCCTTCTCTGACCACTTTTTCGGGCGTGATAACGCAAAGCGAACCGTCAGGGTTGCTTGCCGTCAAAATCATGCCTTGCGAGGGGATTCCTTTGAGGTCTTTTGCGGCAAAATTAGCGACAAAACAGACTTGTTTTTCGAGAAGTTGCTCCGGCTCGTAAAATTCCGCAATGCCGCTGACGATGGTTCTGTTTTCAAAACCGTCGAAAACAGTGAGTTTAAGCAATTTTTTAGTTTTGGCAACTTTTTCCGCCGCCGTTATTTTGCCGACCCTGATGTCAATTTTGGCAAAATCATCAAATGAAGTATTTTCGCGAAAAGGGTTCGGTTTGATATTTGCCGATTTAGTTGCCTGTAATTTAGCGATTTGCGCATTCACGGCAGCGTCTTCTATTTTCGGAAAAAGCGTATAAGGGTTTTCATTGACTTTGTGAAAATATTTTAAAATATCTTTTTCGCCTGCATTTTTCCACGAAAAAATACTCGCGTCGGGTGCGTGCAATTCCGCAAAAATCTGTGCAACTTGCCCGTTTCCGAGTAAATCACGCAATTTTGCGGCTGTCTGCGGCAAAAAAGGCTCCGACAAGACGGCGAGATTTGCCGAAATTTGCAATGAAATATTCAAAATTGTTCCGACAAGTGCCATCGCGCCTTCATCTTTTGCCAACTTCCAAGGTTGTGTATCGGCGAGGTATTTATTGCCCAAACGCGCCAAGTTCATCAATTCAAATTGCGCCTCTCTGAATTTATATTGCTCAATCAAAGCCGAAATTTTGGCGGGGAAGGCGGACATATCGTCCAAAACTTTTTTGTCAAAATCGGTCATATCCCCTCTCGGCGGCACTTCTCCCTTGAAATATTTGTTCGTCAGAATGACTGCGCGATTGATGAAATTGCCGAAAATATCCGCCAATTCGCTGTTATGCCGCGTTTGAAAATCCGCCCAAGTAAATTCGCTGTCTTTTGTTTCGGGCGCAATCGCCGTAAGAACATAACGCAGGGAATCCGTGTTTTCGGGAAAGTCCTGCAAAAATTCGTGCACCCAAACTGCCCAATTTCGGGAAGTAGAAATTTTATCGCCTTCAAGGTTCAAAAATTCATTCGCAGGAACGTTTTGCGGCAAAATAAAATCACCGTGCGCTTTCAAAATGATAGGAAAAATAATGCAATGAAAAACGATATTATCTTTTCCGATAAAATGCAACAAACAAGTATCCTCATTTTTCCAATAATCTTCCCAATTTTTGCCGTTTTGTGCAGCCCATTCTTTTGTCGCAGAAATGTAACCGATAGGCGCGTCGAGCCAAACGTAAAGCACTTTTCCGTCTGCGTCTTTGAGGGGAACTTTTACACCCCAATCCAAATCTCGTGTCATGGCGCGCTCGTGCAAACCTTGGTCAATCCACGACTTGCATTGCCCGTAGACGTTCGTTTTCCAAAGGTCTTTCTTTTCGGCAACAATCCATTCTTTGAGCCAATTTTCGTAGTCCTGCATGGGCAAATACCAATGTTTTGTTTGCTTCAAAACGGGTTTTTTGCCGCTGAGAATAGATTTCGGCTCAATCAAATCGGTCGGAGAGAGGGAAGAACCGCATTTTTCGCATTGGTCGCCGTAAGCAGCCGCGTAAGAACATTTTGGGCAAGTGCCGGTGATGTAGCGGTCGGCAAGGAATTGTGAAAAATCTTCGTCGTAAAATTGTTCGGAAACTTTTTCGGAAAATTTACCTTTATTTTGCAAATTCAAAAAAACATCTTGTGCCGTTTTGTGATGCAATTCGGCAGAAGTTCGGTGATAAATGTCAAAAGAAATGCCGAATTTTTCAAATGTTTCTTTTATCAAAAAGTGATATTTGTCAATAATTTCTTGCGGCGTAATACCCTCTTTTTTAGCGCGTAAGGTGATAGCCGCGCCGTGTTCGTCCGAGCCGCAAATAAAAACCGCCTCCTTTCCGCACGCACGCAAGTAGCGCACGTAGATGTCTGCGGGCAAATACGCACCCGCGATGTGTCCGATGTGCAAGGGTCCGTTAGCGTAAGGCAGCGCAGCGGTAACGGTATATCTTTGAAAGTTTTTCATACTTTATCTTTTTCGAATCCGAATGAAACGCAAATTTAGTGAATTTCGGAAAAATAAGGAGCGACACAAGAAAAATCGGCAAATTATTTTTTG
>JBPOJO010000258.1:0-3028 GCA_052033485.1 Bacteroidota bacterium
ATAATTGAGCCAAAATCATATATTGCAATTGAAACAAAACTTAAAACTAAATTACATGGTTTACAAGGGTTAGACGATTTTAAAACAAAAATTGAAAGTGAAGTAAATGCTTTTATGGAATTTTCACGTAAAAAGGCAAAAGATGCACAATCAAGAGAAATCGTAACAAATCAACCCAAAGAATCTTTGCAAACTTTAACAAAAGCGAAAATAACAATCACAAATTATTTAGGTGGAAAATATTTTTTGACAGTTGATGAAGTTGAAATCAATAAAAATACAATTTCATTAATTGAATCAAAACACAGTAAATCAACTTTATTACTAGGAATTAGCGATATAAAAGACGGTTTAATAAAAATGATTCTATTTACAAATCTCAAAGAAATTAGTGTAAATAGCAAAGAATTAAATTGTAACCCAATTCTTCAACTAACTTCCGCAAAACTAAAAAGTTCAATTACTTCTAAATCGTTAAAATCTGAAATTGAAAATTTTGTTGCAATAAACAAATTAAATCTTAAACATCAACAATTGCTTGATGAATTATTGATAGAATCAAAGAACAATAATTTTACAATAATCATTAATAAAGGCTGATACTATGATAAAAAGTCCATTAAGATATCCCGGCGGTAAAAGCCGTGCAATTGATTTAATTAGTTCATTAGTTCCAGATTTTAATGAATTTAGAGAACCATGTGTAGGCGGAGGTTCTGTTTTTGTGCATCTAAAACAAATTTATCCAAAAAAACAATTTTGGATAAACGACATATATTTTGAACTTTATAAGTTTTGGGAAATAACTCAAAAACAAACCGATAAATTAATTGAACAAGTTATTTTTTGGCGAAATAAGTTCAAAGACGGAAAAGAATTGCACCGTTTTTTAACAGACAATAAAAAGAATTTCAACGATATAGAATTAGCAAGTGCATTTTTCATTTTTAATAGAATTACATTTTCAGGAACAACTGAATCAGGCGGATTTTCTAATCAAGCATATCATGGACGATTTACTGAGTCAAGTATAGAAAGAATTAAGGAATTAGCAAAAGTTTTACCAAATACAGAGATAACAAACTTTGATTATCAAGATGTAATAGAAAAGGAAGGAGATAATGTATTTTTATTTTTAGACCCACCTTATTATTCTGCGACAAAATCTGCATTATACGGAAAAAACGGAAATCTTCACAAACGATTTGACCATAAAAGATTTGCAAACATTATGAAAAATTGTAAACATAAATGGTTACTAACTTATGATGATTCAGAATATATACGAAATTTGTTTGATTTTGCACATATTGTGCCGTTTAATTTAATGTATGGTATGAGAAATCAAACTGAAAATTCAAATCAAAACGGAAAAGAAATATTTATATAAAATTATAAAAAAAATGGTTCTTATCGTGTTTCAACAGGACAAACACGATTATTTGCAGAACCAGAAATTAAATATAAAACGCTGATAAACGAAGAAATAAAATGCTTATAACATGCTGTTTAGCGTTCATTGCATTTTTTTGTGGGCAGATTTCTGTAATCGAACATTTGTGCAAGAAAGGAAGTTTTTCGGTAACATGAACATTCTACTTTCAAAACCCACAAAAAAAAGCAACGCCGCCTACCATTTTTCGTTGTGGGCACAATTATAAGAAACGGAAAAAAATGAAAATGCTTAGATGGATACTATTTTTGCCTGCATCAATACTTTTTGCTCTTTTTGTGAGTAGTTTCTCAATGAGACTAATGTTACATTCGGCTGGAACTTACTCTGTTCTGATTGACTTAATTACACCGCTTACGTTTTGTGTTTTCTTCTTTCCTATCAGTATGAAAATTGTACCTGAAAAACGCAGAGAAACGGCTAATTGGTTGAGAATTTTGCTTTCCATATTTTCCCTATATTTATTTATTGATTCCAAAACATTTAACCACCTGTTTCTAACAGGCAATGATTTTTCGCACGTTTGGGGGCTTATAGGAATGTTAGTCGGAATATTTTTTTCGGTAATTGGTATAACATCAGAAGATTATGATGATGTAGAGTAAGATTTTTTTCGTATTTTTGCGATAGGAACTAATCAATAAAAATATGCTTGGCAACTTAGACAACGAAGTAATTTTCAAAAAAGCCTTTACGGACAAATTTGTCTTAAAGTGCTTAGTGAAGGATTTGTTTGGCGTAGAGTTTGAACCCGATGAAGTGCAAACGGAAAAACGATTTGAACCCAAAATTTCGTCTATTGATTTCAAGTACGACATTTTTGCCGAAAGCAAAGATAAAAGGGTTATCGTAGAAATCCAACGCATTGACTACGACTACAATTTTGACCGTTTTTTGTTGTATCATAATATGGCGATTGCCGAGATGCAACGCACCTCTGAGGAGTACAAAACCGATAGAATTGTGCTTACGGTGGCATTTTTCTCAGGAAAATACGTAGCCAAAGACCGACACGGCAGTACCGTTGCTAAAGATATTTTAGTGCATAACAGTAACTTGTATGATTTAGAGGGCAAGGAATATGATGTTTTTGGACATAAGTTAATTTTTCTCAATCACAACTACGTACAGGACACGACCCCGCAAGGTTACAGAGATTGGCTTGTTTTAGTGAAAGAGTCTATCAAAAGCCCTAAAAATCCGCAAGTCAATTTAGCCAATGAAGGCGTAAGAAAAGTTACTGAACTCATTGACTATGAACAGTTAAGCCCCGAAGAACGTACAGAAAGCAAAAATCGCAATGCCGCTGAAAGTGCGAAGGCAATTTATGAACAAGAGGCAAAACTGCGAGAGAAAATTGATATTGCGAAAAGCCTTTTGCAAACAGACTTAACAAACAAAGATATTGCAAAACATACAGGCTTAACAGTTGAACAAGTAGAACAACTGCGTAACGAAACAGAATAGAACTGTGCCTAACATTATGTTTGCGAAAAGGCGTGCTGATGTGCGTAATTTAGGCTTTTGTGCTTTCTATAAACTTTGTGCGTAGGGTGCTGTTTAATCCCGACCTTC
>JBPOJO010000728.1:0-3823 GCA_052033485.1 Bacteroidota bacterium
AAGTCAAATTTTCTACTCATGTGAAGAAAAAGAAGTTCAGTTAGGCAAGTTAGACTTAGACGAAAACAAGAAAACATTTAATTTTGAATTAAGGTACAACCTTGTTTCGAATATTGTTGTGCCGCCTCAAAAAGACTATGAAAATTTTCATTATAGAAAAGAAAGAACAACACTTGAAGCGGCAAAAGCTGCTGAAGAAAAGAAGCTAAAGAAGAACAAACACGATTCTGAAAAAGAAATTCGCTATGTTCAACATCAGGACAGAATACTTTGGCTTTTGGTGAAAGATTTACTTTTGTCTCGTGAAGGAAAACCGCAAGACAAGAAAAAGAAAAATGAACTGACTATTCATCTCGGCAATACACAACTTTCAGATATACAAAACTTACTTGATTCCTATCAAGTAATGTCCTTTGGAATGATAAAGCAAGATTTTGAGATAGACAGTTACCAAGCGGTTGTTCTTCTTCCTTATTTTAAAAATGAAAAGAATGAGCAAACCGGTGAAGACGTTAAAATTGAACTTTATAAAGTGCCCAAAGTAAAGCAAACTTACAATCAAAAATCTACGATTGTTAAGTCAGGTAAAAAATTATCAGAAATTGAACAACCTAAGGCATTAACTTTGAAAGAGTATGGAACTTTAAAAAAATACTCTAAAGACCGACGTTTAGATGGTTTCATTAAGCTTGTCAAAGATTTAAAAGAGTCTGATTTCTTTTCAGTTGTACAAATTGAACAGTTTATAGACTACTTGGATAGCAATAGATACAAAGTTCTTGAAAGTGCTTTTAAACTTGAAAAAGCAATTCATGATAAATGGGGTAATAAGGACGGAAAATTTGAAGGCAGTGAATTTTATACATTTTGGAAAGCCCAACAACCCACAGATTCGCATATTTCGCATGACACTTACACTGTATTTGTTGACAAAAAAATAACAGATACAAACATAAACCCGGGCAGTAAATTCGTAAAATTACTTCGCAACAAAATCACTCACAATGAAATTCCGTCTCATGATATTCTCAAAACACAAATTGATAAGCTGCTAAAAACAGGAAAGTTACCTGATTACGAGTACAAAAAAGATGAAAATGAGAAGTGGATTAAAGTGCAAAAGGCGGAAGATATAAATGTTCCGCTTATCAACGGCAAGCCCGACCGCACCGACCCCGATTTCTGCAAAAACTTCATGACGGCGATGTTTTTGGTCATTGAAGAAATCTATACCAAAATTTCGACTGCCCTCATCGCGATTCCGTAAACTGCCCAAAAATTCAGCCGACGGTATAGATTTAATCCCCTCCGAGGTATCGAAAAATCCTCTGAGGGGATACTTTTGGGTTGTATCTCGCACAATCGCTTAATCGTATTTTCTCCGAATAAACCACCTGTCATTTATCGTTCCGCCTAAATGCACTTGTAAAAAGTTTTCTTTCAAGGGATTAGCCGTAGAGGATTGCCTTTGTCCGAGCGAAAAAGCAAGGTTAAAAGAGGAAAAATATCGTCCGAAAGGCATGCTCAAACCCGCCCGAAGGCTGTATTCTTGCAAATTTTTGCCGCCGATTATCACCGGAGATTCGTAATAAGAAAAACCCGCTCGGTAGGTGATTCTGTTGAAATAACTGTCAACGGAAGTCGGATTCGGTGTAAATTCGCCCCCGATTGATGCGCGAAGCGATTTGCCGAGCAGTGAATTTTGCGCCCCGTCTTGTTTATATTTTGTCCAATCTTGCATAAAAACATCTATTCCGATGCCGTAATGCAAGGCTTTTTGAAATGAAATACCGAAACCAACTCCGGCAGGAAGCGAAACTAAGGTCTTTTCATCATTTTTCAAAGTGTCCTCCGATGCCGTGCCGCCCGAAACTTTTGTACGGGCAAAAACAAGCTTTTGATAGCCCGTAAGATTCGCTGCCGCATCGTAAGTAATGCCGAAATTGAGTGATTTTGTCTTTTTTTCGTTCAACATCAAGCGATAAAACGCGCCGCCCTGAAAAGAAACGTCCGAAAAATTGATTCTTTCGTTCAAAGTTGCGATATATTCCCCCGTCGGGTCGTTGCTGTCAAATATGATAGATTGCGATTGATGCGTACTCGCACCGAAATTGTAGTTGATACGTCCGCCCAAGTAAAATTCGCCCTTAACTTTCGCGCCGTAGCCCAAAAAAGCCTGTGTCAAACCGCCGTTGCCCGAATAGACATAACGTGCATACGAGGGCGCACCGTCGATTCTTTTGAAAAAAGTTGTTTCATATTTTACCGTTGAATAGGGCTGAAAACCCATCAGGAGGCTTGAAGTGCGGCTGACAGGGAGCAACAATGCCATGTAACCGATGTTGCCGCCGACATCTTTTTGACTGTTTTCATTGTCAGTCAAATTTTTGCGCTCCATAAATGCCGTTACTTCAAAAGAAGTGTAGCGATTGAAAGGCAAAAGTGCGGGATTGAGCAAATTGATATGCGTCATGCTGCCGAGCGCGATGCCCGTTCCGCCGGAAGCAAAAGAATTGATGCTGTTCGGGCGTTGCAAATCGCCTATTCCCACACGCGAATAAGGCGAGTTTGTGCCCTGTGAAATGCCATTTTCGGCAAAAAATATCAGAAAAAAAATACTTAACCAAGCGGCTTTCAGTCGCAACATATTCAAAAAATTTAGATACTCGCTGAGAATATCCGCAAAGATGCTTGCTTTTATTTTTTGTTGCAAAAAAACGCCCGCGAATCCTTAAAGTTTTGATTAAATTAACGTATTCCGACGCAGTCAGTCGGTCAATTTTTCGAGTTCGCGGCAAAATACTTCTAACTCGCTGTCAAATTTTTGTACCGAGTCTTCTAATTCCGCATCAATGCCGTCTTTTTCCAAAAACGCCAAAAACTCCTCAACATAGCGAACAATTTTACTCATATTGTATTGCGCAAGCGGTAATTTTAAGTTATTTTTGTAAAAATGTAATCGCTCATGATTATGCAAACTTAATCCGAAATTTTTCCGAAAATCGTTAAATTCCTTTAACGTTAAATCGAGCAAACTTTTGGCAAATTCGCTGTCGCCTTTCTCACCCGCAGCTTGTGCATCGCTCGCCATTTTATCAATCAAATCCGAATTGATATTTTTCACAACAACGGCTTGCAGTTCGGCGGTCGTAAACGGTTTGAAAAAAAAGTCATTCATGCCCGATTCTTTGGCTTTTTGCAAAGTTTCTTCCGAACTTTCCGCCGAAATACCGATAACAGGAAGCGATTTGAAATAAGAATCTTTTTGTCCTCGAATTGACTCGCAAGTTTGAAAACCGTCTAATTCGGGCATAAAAATATCCAAGATTACGAAATCAAAGTTTTTTTCTTGTATCAAACGCAGAGCCTCATAACCGCTTGCGGCTTTCTCGTGTTGAATACCTAAAAGGTTCAGATGCTTTCCGATAATGAGCAAATTGCTCGGAACGTCATCAACAATCAATGCCTTCAAAAGTGTCATAGCGTAAATTTTAACAAGTTGGATTTTTCTATTCTGATTCTTGCAAACATATCAAAAAATTTTGAAAAGAGTGTTTTTTTCAAAAAAATATTTCAAAAAAAATTAAAACCGCCGGCTTTTCAAAAGCCTGAATAGGCTTATCTGTTTCATTAATACCGACTTTCGTATTTAACAGAAACGCAAAAAATACAAATTTACTGCCCTTGTGAAGACACAAGTAACGGCGAAAGCGTGTACCGCGAGCTTTAGCTTGCGATTTAAAGCGACGAAAGCGTGTACCGCGAGCTTTAGCTTGCGATTTAAAGCGGCGAAAGCGTGTACCGCGAGCTTTAGCTTGCGATT
>JBPOJO010000070.1:0-1867 GCA_052033485.1 Bacteroidota bacterium
TATAAAAAAAATAGATAGCTTTGACAACGCACTCAAACAACTTGCGGCTGTGGTGGTCGTGCAAGCGGATTACTCACGCAACGAAGTTTCTCTGCCTGAAATATAATAAAAAAAATGGAACTATTAAAAGGACGGCGATAAATTTATTGAATTCTGTATGAAATTATCTGTATTTCATTGATATTGAAGTAAAAAAAGACATTGTTGCATGTTTTTTTTTATCGCAATGTAGCGTTCAAAAATAAATGGGATAAAAATAAAAATTCCCCTTGCTGTAAGCAAGCATAGGCATCGGAAATTTAACGAGACTCAGAAGCCGAAAACACGCGCTCAAAAAGCGATTTTTGCTCGAAATTTTTTCCCATGCAATATCTATACTTAAATATAAATTCCTATTAGGATAAAAACCCGCTTGCCTACTTTTTTCTTCTTCAGCATAAAGCATCTCGCGCCCTGAGTACCCCAAAGAAAGCTGAAAATATTGCCCAAAATGTTTTTTTTTCCAAAAAATATCTGAAGAAATAGAGAGCCACAAACTTTGTCCATTGTAATCTTTGAGTAGGCGTTCTGCTAAATTCTTTCCAAAAATAGAAGGGCGAATCGTTGCTATTGAGCTTTCATGGTAACTATACTTTAATTTTATCAATTGCTTTTTCCAAATGATTTCTTGTGCCCCGAAAAAACTTGCTCCCAAGCAATTAGCCAAAGCATCGCCCCAACTGGCACCATAATCAGGAGAAAAACCATCTAAAAATTCAATCGGCATCATCGCCATTGCGCCTGTTATACTCGCATACCAAGCTGCTTTTTTGGAGGGCATGCCTGCTTTTTGGTACAAAAAAAAGCTATACCTGCTTAGGTGATAGCTCGTAAAGGCATGCCCAATTTTATCCGTTTGCAGCCAATTTGAATTATCGTTAAAAAAATGAAATTTTGATTTCCCATTTTGATACCAAAGACGGTCTAATGCGAAAAAACTCCCTGCATAAACCGCCCCCGATGCGCCAATTGCAGCGCGGTAATATTTTTTTTGACGAGCACTATCCGATTGATTATGAACACTATAACATTTTTGAGGTACAAAAAAGAATGACAGTGCGAAAATAATTCCGAAGCATTTAAACTGCCACCTGATTTTCGCGTAAAGCTGCATTGAGAGAGGTTTTTAAGTCTGTATTTTCACTTCTTTTGCCTATGATAAGAGCACACGGCACATTAAAATCGCCCGCAGGAAATTTTTTGGTATAGCTGCCCGGTATTACCACCGAGCGTTCAGGAACATACCCTTTGTATTCTACCAAATCCTGCTGCGTAACATCAAGAATTTTGGAACTCCCCGTAATGACCACATTAGCACCTAAAACTGCCTCTTTACCCACGTGCGCACCTTCCACAATAATGCAGCGCGAACCAATAAAAGCTCCGTCTTCTATGATGACAGGCTGCGCCTGCACAGGTTCCAGCACTCCGCCAATCCCCACTCCGCCACTCAAATGGACATTTTTTCCAATTTGAGCACAACTTCCGACCGTTGCCCAAGTATCAACCATCGTTCCGCTATCTACAAAAGCCCCAATATTGACGTAGGAAGGCATCATTATCACACCACGCGCAATATACGCGCCATAACGCGCAACCGCATGAGGGACGACTCGCACCCCCAATTGGTCAAAATTGCGCTTTAGTGGAATTTTGTCGTGAAATTCAAAGGGAGGTAACTCAATTTTTTCCATCTTGCGAAGTGGAAAATACAATATTACTGCTTTTTTTATCCAATCATTTACGCGCCAACCTGCCTGAAAGGGCTCTGCAACACGACTTTTCCCTGCATCTAAATAAGCAATCGTCTTAAAAATCGCTTCTTGAT
>JBPOJO010000308.1:0-2090 GCA_052033485.1 Bacteroidota bacterium
AAGGTTTCGTCATTTTTTATGTCGCTCATCTTAATCAAAACATTTAAACCCTATGACAGTAATCACAACAGTAGGGACTTCGGTTTTTTCAAATGGCATAAGAGGAGAAAAAATTGATGCTAATCGAGTAAATGAAACCCTTACCAAAAACACAAGTTATTACACTTGTTTTGATGATGATTTCTATAAGGGCGAAATGAAAACTTTGAAAAATGAAACAATCTTATTTTTTCAAGCTAAAAATTATAGCATCGATATTTCCGCCGAAATCAAAAGCCTTGTCCTTATTCAAGCGCAAGAAAACTGCAAATTAGAAGTTTATCTGATTTGCACGGATACGATTTTGTCGGTAGTGGCGGCGGATATGATTAAGGAGTATTTTAGGAAAATTGATGCAAATGAGGAAAAGTTTGTTATTCGGTTTGAGCATGATGAGGAATTTATTATCAGGGATTTGGCTGTTGATGACTTTCAAAAATTTGATACGGAAGGCGTTAATAATCTGATTAACAGTATTTATAACTTTTTAAAAGAAGATTTGTATTTGCGACAAATGTTGCGAGTATTAGACAGAATAACTGTTGATGATTATTATGAAAATAAAAGTAAGGAAATAAAGAATTATGTCAAAGATGATTTACCCAAAATTCACGAATCTTTGAAAAATAATAAAACCTATAAGTTAATCATTACCCAAGAAGGCGCAAAAAAAACTTCAGATTGGGCTACTTATGCTCAAAACTCAAACTTAATTCAAGAACTTAAAAGCCAACAAATCTACCTCAATATTTCAGGCGGATTTAAGGCTATGATTCCCTACACTTCTTTGATGGGGCAATTATACGATTTGCGTTTGACGTATGTCTTTGATGACGAAAAAAGCGAAATGATTTTTATAGACAAAATGCCTATAAATTTTGACCTTTCGTTGGCAGAACAGTACGCACCTTATTTGGAAAGATTGGAAAGTTTTGGAGAAGAAACCGAAATTTTCAAATTGTTTCAAAAACAGAAACTTGTTCGTACTAAGAATGGTAAAACCGAACTTACTGCAATTGGGACTTTGCTCAAGGAGTTTATAATGCTAAACGCTTCTACGGACAGTCGTTCTTGGGGAATTTTTGCTGAGTATAAAATTTTTGAATATTTTTATGAAAACCCATACAAGCAAAATTCTACAATAAAACATTCTAAATATATAGGTAATGGTAAGGAAGAGATTGATATTGAGATTATGAGTGGCAATGAACTATTTGCCTTCGAAATCAAATCATTCTTTCAGCCTGCTAATACAATTGACAAAATAATTAATTCTGCTAATAATAGAATTGATTTATATAATCAACTGTTTCCTAATCAATTAAAAGAATACAACTTAGTGATTTACAAAACGCAATTTGATGATTTGAATCTTTTAGGTGAAAATCTTAAAAATTTGCGTGATGCTTGTAAGGAAAAAAATGTGGTTTGTAAGGCTTTTTATGTTCAGATTCAACTGGACGAAAAAGGTAATGCCTATCAACGATTTATGCAAAAGTCAATGACAAAAGATAAATTAATCGAAATCCTAATTCAACCCTAAAAAAAACAAATTATGGCATACTCTGAAGCAACTTTTCCGAAACTGCGTACTCAATACAAAATCTTGCAAGATTATAAAAATTTGGGCTTTGCTAAGGTTGAATCCCTAAGCCCAAGCCCAAGATTAACTGAAGATATTATTGAGGGAAATCAAATGACTGTTACTTCCGAAAAAGCAAAATCCGAGTTTTTACTTGCGCCTATTGTCAAAGAATTGCAACGAAAAAACCCCCAAATTACGCTTTTTTCGGGCATTAACTTCAGTATTGAAGGAGAAAAACTATTAAACGGAACGCCCGATTTTATGATAAGTGCCAGACCCAGAAGAGCAGATATAGAAGCCCCCATTTTTTGTATGGTCGAAGCCAAAAATGGTATTATAGAAGAAGGTTTTGCCCAATGCGCTGCCGAAATGTATGCCGCAAGGCTTTTTAACCAAGAAAATGGAGACGCTTACGAAACCATTTATGGCGCAGTTACCAATGCCTACGATTGGGTTTTTCTGAAAT
>JBPOJO010000703.1:0-5582 GCA_052033485.1 Bacteroidota bacterium
ACCGAAACTGCCCCAAAACGGAATTTTTGACAACAAGATAGAATGTTAACGGAATATAAACAAAAGGTGTAGATTTGTTAAGTATTAAAAAAAACATCTCCCTATTATTGAAAAAAAGTTACTAAAATGTACTTGTTTTTTAACAATATAAATCTTTTCATAAAGGCAAAGTAATATTCACGTAAAGCTGTGAAAGTAATTTTGCACCAAAATCAATTGCACTTATGAAAAGTCATTTTCTTACTTTACTCTTTACATTTTTCGCTTTTACGGCTTTTGCCCAAAAAGGCACAATTCAAGGCGTTGTAACGGACTCGCTCACACAAGAAGCGATAATCGGTGCAAATGCCTATCTCGAAGGTACTACTACCGGCTCAACAACCGATATTGACGGTAAATTCAACATTTCCGCGCCGGTCGGCACTTATACGTTGGTGATTTCATTGGTTTCTTACAAAACACAAAAAATCAGCGGCGTAGAAGTAAAAGCAGGTCAAGTGTTGACCATTAACACAAAAATTTCGGAAGACGTACAACAATTAGGCGAAATTACCGTCGTTGCCGTTCGTGAAACACAATCTGAAGTTTCGCTTATTTCAGAAATAAAAGGCGCGCAGGTCGTTGTCAGCGGCGTTTCCGCTGAGCAAATTTCAAAATCGGTTGACCGTGATGCCTCGCAGGTCGTTCGCCGTATTCCCGGCATTACCCTCTCGGGCACCGGCAATGCCTTCGTGCAAATACGCGGTTTGAGCGAACGTTACAATCCCGTTATGTTGCACAATGCGTTTGCGCCGAGTATGGAAGATGACGTTCGTGCTTTTTCTTTCGACATCGTTCCGAGCAATCAATTAGACAGAATGTTGGTTTTCAAAAGCCCCTCTGCCGAAAATCCCGCTGAATTTGCCGGCGGTGTTGTCAAAATTTTTACAAAAAGTATTCCCGAAGAAAATACACTTTCTGTTACCTATCGCACGCAATACCGCAGCGGAACAACTTTTAACGACTTTTTCGGGCAAGAACGCGGCAATATGTATTGGACAGGTTTCAACGACGGCAAATTAGCTCTTCCCGAATCTTTTCCTTCCGATTTGAGAAAAATAAATTCTTTGGAGAAATTAACAGAAGCAGGTCGTTCGCTCGATAATACTTGGACTCCCGTCAAAAAAAGCGCGCCTCTCGACCAATCCATCGCAGTTAATTTTGCTAAAAAATTTGAAACTAAAAGCGGCAAACAGTTTGGAAATATTACTTCTTTGAGCTACAGCAACAGTTTTACGTCGTTCAATGTCAGCCGTTCCGATTTTAATACCTTTGATGTAAATACCAACAAACCCTCCGTGATTTACGACTACAATGACCTTCAATATACGCAAAATGTTCGTGTCGGCTTGTTGCACAATTGGGCATTGCGCCTCAATTCTCGCAATACGATTGAGTGGAAAAATCTTTTTAATCAAAACAGTCAAGGGCAATTTGTTAACCGCTCCGGTTACAATTATGACGGTGGTTTTGCACCCGAAAACGGCTCTTTTGACCAAAATTATCGGGGTATTTTCACTACACAACTCACCGGAAAACATGAATTCGGCGAAAAAGAAAGCACCGTTTTGGATTGGGTAGTCGGTTACAACTACGCTTACAGCGACCGCCCTGATTACAAACGTTATCGCATTGATACTGACCCTGTTACGGGACAAAAAAGCATTTATGTCCCTATCGGCGCGGCTGCCTCCGAATTTCTCGGACGTTTTTACTCAGCCATGCGCGAAAACAGTATAACCGCAGCGGCGAATTTTCAAAAAAATATCGGCAAAGAAAATAAATTGACTTTAAAAGGCGGCTTTTTTGCCGAAATGAAAGACCGCAGTTTTGAGGCAAGAAATATTGGTTATGTAAGGGCAAACAGTGCCGAATTTGACAATTCTCTGCTTTCAGGCTCAATGGAAAATTTATTCCGTCCCGAAAACATCAACAGCACAACCGGTTTGCGTATTGACGAACAATCAAATCCGAGTGACAATTATGATGCACAAAATCGCCTCATTGCTGCCTACGGAATGGCGACATACAAACCGTCCGAAAAATTTACCCTCATCGCAGGTGTGCGTATGGAAAATAATTTGCAAGAATTGCAAAGCCGAACCATTACTAACATCAAAGTTAAGGTCGAAAACCCGATTACGCAAGTGCTCCCCTCGGCGAGTTTGACCTACAATTTTAATGCGACAATGTTGCTTCGCGCGGCTTACGGCATGACCCTTAATCGCCCCGAATTCAGAGAGTTAGCTCCTTTCGGTTTCTATGATTTTAACTATAATTTTACCAACAAAGGCAATCCCAAACTCCAAAACGCCCTTATTCACAATGCTGATGCGCGTTGGGAATTTTATCCCACACCCACAGAACAAGTTTCGGTAGGCGTTTTCTACAAAAAATTCATTAATCCTATCGAAGTATTTTTTGTGCCGGGTGCCGGTTCGGGCGGAGCAAAAACTTTCACATACGAAAATGCGGAAAGCGCAACCTCTATGGGTGTTGAAATTGAGGCAAAAAAATCACTCGAAGGAATGACAGGCTCTTCTTTTATTGATAAATTAAACTTCACTTTCAATACCGCATTGATTGCAAGTTCGGTAGATTTAGGCGCAAAATCAATCGGTCAAAACAACAATCGCCCCATGCAAGGACAAGCTCCCTACATTGTGAACGGCGGTTTGCATTACGAAGATTTTGATAAAGGCATACAAGTCAGCGCAATGTACAATGTTATCGGACGCAGAATCCTTTTCGTAGGCTACGAGGGCTATCCCGATATTTACGTGATGCCGCGTCAAGTTTTGGATTTGAATATCACAAAAACGTTTTTTGAAAAATTGCAAGTTCGTTTGGGTATTTCTGACATTTTGAACATGAGCAATTTGCTCTTACAAGACGGCAACCAAGACGGAAAATTTGACCGAAATAACGACCAAGTTATTCAGTCTTTCAATCCGGGCGTGTTGTATTCTGTCGGAGTGAGTTACAAGTTTTATTAATCAGTTTTTAGTATCACCGGCTTTAGCCTATAGTATACACAAGTACACTCACAGGCTAAAGCTTATGGTACACAATCACAGGCTAAAGCCTAAGATACAAAAAAAAATCACAAAATCACTAATTCGAATGTTTATGTTTCAGAGTTTTCTCAATCCCAAAAGCGTAAAATTCGCGCTTATCGCCGCAACTGCGGCAACGATTTCATTGTCAAGCTGCAAAAAAAATGACAATGATGACGACACAAATGTTTTACCCTCACAAATCGTCGAAATTTCGGGTAACATCACCGCAAACACTACTTGGACTGCGGACAAAGTTTATCGCCTCAACGGTTTTGTGCGCATCGGTGAAGACCCCGCGAAAGAAGGAACGCCCACCAAAACCGCAACTTTGACCATCGAACCCGGCACTGTCATCATCGGCGACCGCGAAACAAAAGGCACTTTAATCGTGCAACGCGGCAGCAAACTTATGGCAAACGGAACGGCTGAAAAACCGATTGTTTTCACGTCTGAAAAAGGTGTAGGCTTGCGCGAATCGGGTGATTGGGGCGGACTCGTTATCTGCGGAAGCGCGAAAAACAACTTGCCCGGCGGCGTTGGTGAATTAGAAGGTCAATACGGTGCATTCCACGGCGGCAACAACGACGCGGATAATTCCGGTTCATTGAAATATGTTCGTATCGAATATGCAGGCATTCCGATTAACCCTAACCAAGAAGTAAATTCTTTGACCATGGGCAGTGTCGGTTCGGGAACGGTTATCGAAAATGTCATGTGCTCTTTCGGTCTTGACGACTCATTTGAATGGTTCGGAGGAACGGTTAATTGCAAAAACTTAGTCGCTTACGCAGGTCTTGACGACGATATGGACGTTGATAACGGCTTCTCCGGTAAAGTTCAATTTGCTCTTTGTATCCGCGAAAAAAACCGCGCTGACCAATCAAAATCAAACGGTTTTGAAGTTGATAACGACGGTTCAGGCTCAGCGGCTACTCCGACAACTTCCGGAACTTTCTCTAACATTACAGTTGTCGGTCCGAAAACTACCGAAACTACCGAAATCAATGCACTTTTCGGTACTGCGGCTCACTTGCGCAGAAGCAACAAACTTAAAATTCATAACTCTGTTTTCACGGGTTATCCTAACGGCATTTTGATTGACGGCGGCGGTACCACAACGAACGCATCAAAAGGCGAATTAGTGCTCAAAAACGTATTTTTGGCAGGCGTTGGTTCAAAAGCTTTCGGCGCAACCATCACTGCAAAAGATGCTGTTGACGGTTTCAAAGTGGAAGAATGGTTTCTTGCGGCAGAAAACAAAAACCGCAAATTTACAACGTATGAAGAAGCGGGTCTGTCATCAGGCATTTTCTCGGGTTTCAGCGGCAAACCTACCGTTCTCCCTACATCAGGCTCACCCTTGCTTACGGGAGCTGATTTCACCGGTTTGACAGGTTTCCAAAGCGTACAATTTGTAGGCGCGTTCGGCACATCTGATTGGACTTCGGGTTGGGCTGAATGGAATCCGCAAAACAAAGTGTATTACGGAGAATAGTTTTAGCTTTGAGTTTTTATAAAATTTTATCGCAGCGATTTTTCATGTCGGTAAAAAGATATTATCAATCATGCAATTGATTTAAAAAAAAGCGCAGTTTTTGACTGCGTTTTTTTTTGCCTCACGATTTCTAAATCGTGAGGAGAATTTTGTTCAATTTTTGTAATTGTTAGCCGGCGTGTACCGCGAGCTTTAGCTTGCGGATTTGGAAAGGTATCTTGCAACAAGTGTATGCGAGGTCGCATGCTAAAGCTCGCGCTACATTTTTTGGCAAATTGCCTAAATTGTTGACATTTTTTAATATTTCTGTTTTTGGTGCAATAGCAAAAGATTGCCGGAAAAAATTTGGTTGCCGAAGTTTTCAGTGTATATTTGAATCAAAATTTGACTTGTTATTTGTCAAGTTTCACAAGTTTGTTATTATTTTAAAAACGCTCTGCTTTTTATGAAACAATTTTCAACAAAAAACTACCGCTTTTATTTACTTTTATGCACATTTCTTTGCAGTTGCAGTTTGTCAGATGATAATTTGCAAAAGAAGTTGGAAATGTTGAAAACAGGCTTGGAAATCAGCAACAATGCACGAACTGAAAGTCTCTGCTTATATCCTCACTCGGAAATAAATGAATTTGTTTACAGAAATGAAAAAGCTTACAAGGAGATTTTTCCCGAATTTTTGGCATTTCGCGAGCGAAGCATCATAATTATTGCTGCAACGGACTCCTTTGTTGATAATCCTGAAAGTCAGCCTGATTGGGCAGAAATTAGGAATTTATTGAATGAACAAGCTTCTGTTATTGAGCGAGTCCTGAAATTAAAATACTCAACTTTACCCAATGATGCCTTATTAAATCATCAAAAAATAGCGCAAAAATTACTTGATTTGCCTAAAACTATCGGCGAAAACGATTTTGTATTCAACGCTATTCTGACAATAAACGAACTCATTTGGCATTTTGCTGATATAGCTGAAAAATTAAATGACAGTG
>JBPOJO010000740.1:0-1879 GCA_052033485.1 Bacteroidota bacterium
AAACCTGTTTAAGAAATAAATCAGTCAGTTAAGCCTTCATATTTTAAGACGCTTACTTACACAAAAAGAACTAAATTTGCAGTAATAGATTTCAACCCATTTCCGATTTGTATAGGCACAAATGTAGTTTTTTTTTTGATTAAAAAAAATTCTGCTTACTTTTGTCAAAAATCCGTTTCGACTTGCTTCTGAAAGTTGTTTTTGTCTTCACAAACGACCTCTTTTCGTCGTTGTTTGTAAAGCCGGCAAAACAGTTACAATAAATTTTCGCCGTTGTTTGTGTCCTCACAAACGACCTCTTTTCGCCGTTGTTTGTGAAGCCGGCAAAACAGTTACAATAAATTTTTCGCCGTTGTTTGTGTCCTCACAAACGACCTCTTTTCGTCGTTGTTTGTGAAGCCGGCAAAACAGTTACAATAAATTTTCAAATCTGAACCATGCAGGCAATTTCCGATATTGTTGAATTGTTATACTTAAAAGGGCTGAAATTTTGTATTCTCAGCCCCGGTTCGCGCTCCGCTCCCCTTACTTTGGCTTTTGCGAAGCATGCCGGCATCAAAAAATACATCATTCCCGACGAACGCGCCGCAGCCTATATCGCACTCGGTATCGCCGAAGCGTCTTCCGCGCCGGTTGCCTTGCTTTGTACGTCCGGAACTGCGGTGCTGAATTATTACCCTGCCGTTGCGGAGGCATTTTATTCGCAAATCCCCTTGTTAGTTTTGACGGCTGACCGTCCGACGGAATGGGTTGACCAAGCCGACGGACAAACAATTCGGCAGCAAAATGTTTTTGCGAATCATATCAAAGCGCAGTTTCAACTTTTGCCCGACCGCGAAAATGCAGACAGTAAATGGCTGATTAACAGGGTGATAAATGATGCTTTCAACGCAGCAGCAGCTTACCCGTACGCGCCCGTACACGTGAATGTGCCCCTGCGCGAGCCGCTGTATGCGCACACATGGGAGGGTTTTTCAAGTGAAATTCGTGTGATTCGCGAAATAGACTCTCAAAAAACTTTGTCAGAAACATTTTGGGAAAAATTCACGGAAGAATGGAACAAAACGGAGCAAAAAATGCTCCTTATCGGGCGCGGGAATTTTGAAGGGAAAATATCAAGATTTTGCCAAAAAATGAATTTTGTTAAAATTGCCGATGCGCCGGCGAACTTGAAGGACGAAAATTGCATCAAAAACCACGACATTTTTCTTTCCGAAAAACGGCACGATTTGCGCCCCGAAATTTTAATCACCTTCGGCGGTGATGTTTTATCCAAAAAATTAAAAAATTTTATACGAAAAAATCCTCCCCGAGCGCATTATCACCTTGCCCCTGCGGGTGCGGTGCCGGACACTTTCGGCACTTTGACGGATATTTTGCGCGTTGAACCGGAATATTTTTTCGGTCAACTTTTTAAACGGCAGGCTTGTTCCTTGTCAAATACATTTCAAAAAAAATGGAAAGATGAAGATGAAAACGCGGCAGTCAAAAAAGCAACTATTTTCGGCGAAAAAAAATGGTCGGAATGGGGTGCAATGAATGAAATTTTTAAAAATATTCCCGAAAATGTTCATTTGCATCTCGGCAACAGTATGCCCGTTCGCTATGCGAATGTTTTCGATTGGGCAAAAAAAAATGTTAAAATTTGGTCAAATCGCGGAACAAGCGGTATCGACGGCTGCGCAAGCACGGCAGTTGGGCACGCACTCTTTGATTCGGAAAAATTGCATTTTCTTTTTATCGGCGATGTTTCATTTTTTTATGACCGTAACGCATTTTGGCACAATGATTTACCCCAAAATTTAAAAATCATTGTTTTTAATAATTTTGGCGGCGGAATTTTTAAAATGATAGACGGACCCAAAAATTGGAAAGAATG
>JBPOJO010000789.1:0-18853 GCA_052033485.1 Bacteroidota bacterium
TGAAATCTTTGGGGAATATCCGCAAGCGAAACCTATATTTCACGCCTAAAGGCGTTTGAAGTCAGCTGTGTGCTGTTTTTCTACAAAGATGACAAGCCTAAAGGCTTTAAATTGCTAAACAATATTAGAAAGCATGCAAAATTTTATTTGGTTTGTCTAATCGAAATAAAACTTTTCGGACACACTCATTTGGAGGGAGGTATCTTGGAACAAGCGAATGTTAGGTCGTAAGCTAAAGCTCGCACTACATTCTGAGCAAACCGGCTAAACAGTTACGTTTCTTTTTTTCAAAAGAATTAGCTTTTTTTTTGAAAAAAACAATTCAGCCCTTGTAATTATTATTCGAAAGGCTGAAAAAAATTTATATACGACTTTTGCAGAAATTGCTCTCAATAAAAAAATAATATTTTTTCAACCTTTTTAAACCTATTTAACGTACAAACATCAAACCCCATAAACCCCAAAAATCATGAGAAATATCCTTATCGTTTTTGCTTTCTTTTTGTTGCACACAGGCAATTTGAATGCTCAAAATTATTACGTTTCCTCCTCCGCAAGTGCGGGTGGCAACGGCAGCAAGCTTTCCCCTTGGAATTCCTTTGCTCCGTTAAATGCTTTATTAGCAAGTACTTCGGGAAAAGTAGACAGCGTTTTTTTGAAATGCGGCGATACTTTCAGAGAGCAGTTAATTGATTCTTTGAGAAGCAATTTAGTCATTACTTCCTACGGAAGCGGTAATCAACCCGTCATCAGCGGTGCAGATATAGTCAGCGGTTGGAATGCGACGGGAAATTATTGGGAAGTCTCTTTTAATCAGTCAGTTACACACTTTTTTGCCAACCATCAAGAGCAGATTCTCGCTCGCTACCCCGACGAGGGCGCGGCATATCTCACCGTTGACGAGGGCTCAAGCAAAGCAATGTTAAAAGATGCGGCACTGAGCAGCATTTCTTCTGAAATTTTAAATCAATCGCATGTATGTGTGCATACGGCGCAATGGTGTTGGGAAAAATCCGCAGTAGCCTCTTCAAACAGCTCTTCTTTAACTTATTTGAAACCGACCACGCAAATACCGACAAGCGGTTATGCCTATTTTTTATATGACCATTTGTCCTATTTGACCACAGGAAAAGAATGGAAATACGATGCGACTGCCAAAAAAATTTACTTCAAACCCGCTTCGGGTGCCCCTTCCGCACTTATATGTGAAGCCTCTGTTCGTCAATACGGCATCAAACTCGGCGCGGGCGTGCATCATGTCAGCATCAAAAACATTGCGTTTGAAAAACAAAGCGAATCAGGAATCGCCCTTAAAAACACCGCAAACAGCAACATAATTATTCAAAACTGCACTTTTGCCCGACAATATCATTACGGCGTGGAAATCTACGGAAAATATGCCGAAATCAGCCATAATTATTTCAGAGAAGTCGACGGCTTGGCTGTTTTTATGGGCGGCAGCGCAACGGGAACGAAGGTACACCACAATACTTTTCGCAACAACGGGGGCTTCAGAAACAGCGGAATTGGCACGGAAATCAATCTTTCCGCTGTTAAAGCCGCTTTTGCCGACAGTTGTCATATTCACCACAACAATATTGACAGCGTGGGATATTGCGGAATCGCGATGGACGGACGTTGGAATTTGATTGAAAGAAATATCATTAAAAATGCCATGCTGCTGCTCAACGACGGCGGAGCTCTCAAAAGTTTTGGTTACGGCTCGCTTTACAATGTTTTCAGAAATAATTTTGTAAGCAAAAGCGACGGTAATACGGAGGGGATACCGCTCAATAATGTATTTGTTACGCCTGCTTTGTATTTTGACAACAACGCAAGTTATTGCACATTTCAAGAAAATACCGTGTATGACCACGCCAAAAAAGGCGTTTTTTTGAACAGCGGTTCACATCACAACACCATTCGCGGAAATGTTCTTTACGGCGGAAACTTTGGAATTGATTTTAACGGCGGCATGACTTTTCCTACCCCGATGAGTGGCATGACTGTAACGCAAAATGTCATTTTTGCCAAAACAAAAGAGGCGTATATTATTCGTATGGTCGACAACACAGGCGGTTTCAAACACGGTGTCATTGATTCAAACTACTATTTTCAAGCTTACAACGAAAGCAAATACGCTTTGCTCGCTCCTTCAACGGACTATACTTTTACGCAATGGCAATCTACCGGTTACGATGCACATTCTAAAAAAAGTACCGTTCAATGGACTTACCCGACTGCGTATGATACGTTGCTGATGAATCCAAGCGATGAGGTTTTGACAATAAAATTGAGCAATAAAGAATACCTTGACTTGGACAATAACATCGTTTGCGGCAGCGTCATTTTGCAGCCCTACACCTCAAAAATTTTAATAAAAACGACAAATGTGTGCAGTGTAACGGGGAGTGAGGAGGGTGAAATCGCGTCAAAAATAACAGTTTTTCCGAACCCTTCACAAAACGGCAGCAATATTTTGACGGAAAAATATTTTCATGATGCGGAAGTAGTTTTAATCAATTCTACGGGGCAAATTGTCAAAAAAATACATCATTTTTCGGGACAGAATTTATTTTTACCCCGCGAAAATTTGTGCAGCGGATTGTATTTTTTACAAATCTCCGAAAAAAATCAAGCAGCCAAAATTGTTAAATTGATGATAGAGGATTAAAAAAAAGCAAACCAATAAGGTTTTTGAAACCTTATTGGTTTGTAAAAGTATATAAAAAAATGACAATTTCCTCACATAAAGCCTAATTCCAACCTCGCTGCTTCCGACATCATGTCTGAGGTGTACGGCGGCTCAAAGGTGAGGTCAAGAATAACTTCTTTCACCTCCGGCAAAGCATCAACTTTTTCGACCACAAAGCCGGGCAACTCGCCCGCCGACGGGCAAGCCGGTGAGGTTAAAGTCATTAAAATATGAACGTTGTATGTCGGCGGCTCAGGTGTAGCCTCAAAGATATTTATCTCGTAAATCAGCCCCAATTCATACACATCTACGGGTATCTCAGGGTCGTAAACCTCTTTGATAGCCTGTATGATTTTATCTCGAATATTCATTTCATTGACAAATTGTTTGGCAAAATTGCCTTCGCGCCGCAATCTTACGAATAATTTTTGAAAATAAAAAAGCGTCTGCAACGGAAATGTCTTTTCAAACATTAAAAATTCCAAAATTGCGGTTTGAGGCTTATTCGGCGATTAAAATCAACAAAATTTCTTACAAAAGTGTGTCGGCGGCATCTTTCGACGCAATTAAAAGTATTCGCCGTTAAGTTTCAGACGGTACATTTTGGGCTGAAGAATCACCATAATTTTACTTTTCAAATTCTCGGCAATCAAATTGCTCCTTAAATGATTTTGACATTCATTGGTATTAAAGTATTGCAAAACAAGTGTTTATGATATATAAAATCCCTAATCAATCTCCGAGAGATAACTGCGCTGCTTTTTTTAGGTAAAAATTGTTGCAAATTATTTTTGACTTTCATTCTTTAATTATTTTTGAAATTCATAGATTTGCACAACTTGTTGCATTTCGCCGATTGTTTGCGGTATTTTTTCTTAAAAAAAACAAAAAAATGGAAGACAAAATTTTGCAAAATCTTTTTCTGAAAACGGATTTCAGGCTAATTTTTTTAGTTGCCGTCTTGGTCATGGGGGCATTTATTTTGGCAAGATTGCTCCGCATTGCGGTCAGAAGATACACAAGTCAGTTGAAAGAAGAGGAAGACAAAACGGCGTATAAATTTTTAGAAAATACGATTGGTTTATTGATTTTTTCAGTTTTTTTTCTCATCATCACCTACACAATACCCTCCCTGCGCTCTATCGCGCTGACTCTTTTTGCAAGTGCAAGTATTTTGGCGGCGATTCTCGGTTTTGCATCACAAAAAGCATTTAGCAACATCATAAGCGGTATTTTTATCGTTATTTTCAAGCCTTTTCGTGTGGGCGACATTATCACTATCGGAACGCATTGGGGTATTATTGAGGACATTACTTTGCGGCACACGATAGTTCGGGGCATTGAAAATAGGCGAATTATTATTCCGAATGCCTCAATAAGCGAAGAAACAATTTTAAATTTTTCTATAAAAGACCCTAAAACTTGCAAATTTATTGAAATTCCGATTTCTTTTGATTCCGACGTAGATGCAGCAATGTCCATCATGGAAAAGGAAGCCGAAAAATTTCAGGACGTGATAGACAACCGCACGATTGAGGAAATAGTGGAGGATAAGCCAATTGTTGAGGTGAGAACCATCAATATTGACGAACGAGGCATCATTTTGCGGGCTTATGTGTGGTTCAAAGACCCGGTTACCTCATACACGGGGCATTATGATTTGTTAAAATTATATCACAAAAAATTTAAAGAAGCCGGAATTAAAATTTCTTATCCGCATCGCTCGGTGTATATACAAAATTCGGATAATTTTTTTCGCGAAAAATGAAACATTGTGATTATTTTTGACATAAAAAATGAGCAAAAGACTGATGAAACTTGCCCGTGCTTTGCAACAAAAAAAACACAGGCTTGAAGAAAACGCCTTCTTGGTTGAAGGAGAAAAAAGTGTACTTGAATTGATGCAAGCAGGCAAATTTAACATTCGGGCATTACTTTTTTCGGAAAAATTTTATCAAAAAAACAGTGAATTATGCCATAAAATTGCCGATAAATCGCTCATTTCTGAAAGTGAATTATCCGCAACAGGCAGTTTTGAAAATAATTCGGACGTTATTGCGATAGCCGAGATACCCGAAAAAACAACAAATTTCAGCGATAATTTTCATTTTTCCGAGCTTGTTTTGGTGCTTGACCAAATCAAAGACCCCGGTAATTTCGGAACAATTATTCGGCTTGCGGATTGGTATGCTTTGACGCAAATTGTTTGTTCGCCCGATTGCGTGGATTTTTTTAATCCTAAAACGATTGCCGCAAGTATGGGGTCTTTTTTGCGCGTGGAGGCAATTTATGCCGATTTAGCCTCTGTTTTGCCGCAAAAAAAACACTCTTACGGTGCTTTTTTGGGCGGAAAAAATATTCATACACTCGCTCCCGAAAAAAATGCGTTTATTGTCATCGGCAATGAATCGAACGGTATTCGCCCCGAAACGGCAAAGTTGATACGGCATAAAATCACGATTCCCAAGTTCGGCGGCGCGGAATCGCTCAACGCGGCGATGGCTACCGCGGTGATTTTGGACAATTTTAAGCGTCAAATCAATCTACATAATGGTTCTGAATAAAATTTGGTCTTTTTTTATCATTGCCGCATTTCTTTTCGGCACTTTTCAATTTTTCAACGGCAAAGAGGACATTTTTGCCGGCATGATGACAGCACTTTTTGACAGCGCGAAAACAGGTTTTGAACTCTCCTTAGGCTTAACCGGCGTGATGTGTCTTTGGCTCGGTTTAATGAAAATTGCCGAAAAAGCGGGTTTAATCGAAATGTTGACGAAAGCCGTCAGCCCTGTTTTTCAACATTTTTTTCCTTCCGTACCGCACGGGCACCCTTCCGTGGGCTACATTATGTTGAATTTCAGTGCTAATATGCTCGGTTTGGACAACGCCGCAACCCCGCTCGGATTGAAAGCGATGTCGGCTTTGCAAGAATTGAACGAGGACAAAGAAACGGCAAGCGACGCACAAATCATGTTTTTGGTGCTGAATACTTCCGGTTTGACGCTGATTCCGGTCAGTATTTTGGTCTATCGGACGCAACTCGGCGCGGCAAATCCCGCTGATATTTTTTTTCCTATCCTTATTGCGACAAGTTTTTCCACTTTGGCGGGTTTAGCGGCGACCGCGTTTTTTCAGAAAATTAACATTTTTAAGCCCTTTTTTTTATATCTCAGCCTTGCGACAGGTGCGATTTTAGGCGGGACGATTTGGCTTTTGATGCAACTTTCGCAAGCCGATTTGCAAAAATATTCGGGCACATTCAGCCAATTTCTACTGCTTTTTATCATAACTGTCTTTGTTGCAGCCGCTTTGCGAAAAAAAAATAATGCTTATGAGCATTTTATTGAGGGAGCAAAAGACGGTTTTCAAACTGCCGTTATGATTATTCCTTATTTGATTGCCATTTTAGCGGCAGTAGGAATTTTCAGGGCTTCGGGTGCGATGGAGTTAATGACAAATTTCATTAAAGAAATATTTGCATTTTTTAACCTTAACACAAGTATTGCCGATGCTTTGCCGACGGCAATGATGAAACCGCTTTCGGGCAGCGGCGCGCGCGGTTTGATGATTGACGCAATGAAGCAATTCGGTGCGGATTCATTCACGGGGCGACTTGTTTGCACAATTCAAGGTTCTACGGACACGACTTTTTACATTCTTGCCGTGATGTTCGGCAGTGTCGGAGTGCGCAAAACACGACACGCAGTCATCTGCGGATTGACGGCGGATTTTTTCGGAATACTTGCTGCCGTTATTTTATGCGGAATTTTCTTTGCCTGAAATCGGAATTTTGTGGCGAATAAAAAACGGTGTAATTTACAAATTGTTTTTTTGCAGCCGCCCTTATTTATGCCATCTTAAATCTAAAAGATTGTATATCAGTTGTTTGTCTGTTCTCAAACAAAGGCAGTTAAACCTATTAAAAAAGAATTCTTGCTCAAACGGGGATTAGGTCTTTTGAACGTTACTGTTTAGCCTGATAGTATCGTCGGCATCTTGCCGGCTAAATTCAGCTCTTTTGAAGTCCGAGCTGATTGCTTACGGTACAATCTTTTGCCAACAAGCTAAATAATTACTTTTGAACAAAGCTGCTTCACTTGAAATGATGTAGGAAATTTTCCTCAAAAATGGACTATGAACAACACCGTCAGAAATGAAATTTTTTTTGTATCCACTTCGTTATCCTTATTCCTCGCGTGTTTGCACCGGCATCTGTATTAATTTTTTTTACCCTCGTTTTAGCATTATGAATAATTTTTGCAAAAAAAGCTGCTGCTAAAAAAAATACGGAAAAGAAAAATGTAAATAAAACATCAGTAAAAGGTCCGTGCAAAACCTCATCAACAACTACTATCGAATAATCATTATTTCGTCGCAACAGTATTTTGTCGCCGACTTTCAACTTAAATCGCCTTATTAAGATTTCAGAAATTCTGATTTTAAAAAACATTTGAACTCCGTCTTCATTGACATGCCGCACCTTAGTATAGAAAGTGTTGCCGTTCAGCACATTAACAGGTTTTTCAATAATTTCCGCAGAAATAAGGTCGTTCGCAGTGATAAATTGATAATAAAAGGCGGTGCAAACAGCGAAGAGTGCGAGTGAAATAAAAACAAGCAACAGGTAAATATAATTTCCAAACTGTTTTTGCATACCGAAAAATTGTATTTCATTGAAAATTAGTAACTGCTTAGCCGGTTTGTCAAAAATTGCAGCGCAAGATTTAGCTTGCGACCTTACATTTAGCTTGTTGCAAGATATCTTGCTCCTTAAATCCGCAAGCAAAAGCTCGCGATACTCTCGGGCTAAACAGTTACAAGAAATCGCAATATTACGGTATTTTCGCTCAAAATCCAAACATTGAGGTGAAAGTTTGGAAGCAAAACGCCGACTGATGAACAGAGAATAAATTCATTTTACGCTTTATTTTTGTTTATGAAAAAAAAATTTCTCAGTTTTGCTTTGCGAAATATTACGGGCGCAAATTTTTTTGACGCACCGATGCTTTTCCATTCATTTTTTTTGAAACCTAAGGCTCATGCCCGACAAAATTAACATTTTTACGGAATATTCCGCATGGTATTTTTTGCTTTGCCTTGCTTTCGGCGGCATACTTGCGTATCTTCTGTACGAAAAAAAATATCCTTGGACGCAAAATTTGAATCGTTTTTTGCGCATTTTGCGGTTTTCGCTGCTCACTGTTCTTGCCGCTTTGCTCATCGGTTTCATGCTCAAACAAATCATTAACAAAACTGAAAAGCCCGTTATCGCTTTTGCCCTCGATAATTCGCAATCGCTTTCTATGGTTCGCGATTCTGTTTTTTTGAACAATAAATTGAATAAAATTCGCGAAGCTGCTCAAAAATTGCGTGAAAAAGGCTTTGAAACGGACTTTTTTATTTTAGAGAAAGAAGAAGAAATCGGCAAGGAAATCAATGACATAAAATTTGATGCAAGAAGTTCGGATTTGAGCAAAATTTTAAAAAATATACAAGCACAGTACGAAAATCGCAATTTAAACAGCGTTGTGCTCATCAGCGACGGTATTCAAAATCAAGGACTTTCGCCCGAATTTCAACATTTCGGCTATACCTTACACACACACGGAATAGGCGACACCGTGCAACGAAAAGATGCCGGAATCAGGAATGTTTTTCACAATAAAATTGCTTATTTGGGCAATCGTTTCCCCGTTTCCGTCGAAATTTTTGCTTACAATTACGCCGGAAAAAATGCCGCAATAAGTATTTACAAGGACGATAAACTGCTCGAAACGCAAAATATCAGCCTCAAATCTGCGGCAGAGCTCAAAGAAGTCAACTTTTTGCTCACGGCTGAAAAAGCGGGAACAATACCGTATAAGATTGTTTTTCAACCTTTTGAGGACGAATTTACGACGGTTAATAACACAAAAATTATCTACCCTGAAATCATTGACAACAAAGAAAAAATTTTACTTGTCGCCGCCGCGCCGCACCCTGATATCAAAGCAATTCGTTCGGCAATTGAAAAAAATGAAAATTACGATTTTGAGATTTTTATCCCGAATGTCAGCGAAAAACAACCCGATAAAAAATATGATTTAATGATTTTTATGCACCTGCCTTCTCCGAACGTGAGCGCGACTGTGCTGCGAGAACTAATGAAAAAATCGCGCAAACATTGTTTCATTATCGGCGGAAATATTTTGCAAACGCCTTTTAATCAATTAAATACAGGTTTAACTTTGTCGCTCAATCCGCAACAAAGCGATAAAGTTTTTCCCGAAATCAATTCCGCTTTTAATCGTTTTCAACTCGACGATGAGGCGAAAAAACAGATTGCCGATTTCACTCCTTTGAGTGTTCCTTACGGCGATTTTAGTTTTTCTGCGCAAACGGAAATCCTTATTTATCAACGTGTCGGGCGCATTGCAACCAAAAAACCTATCTTTGCTTTTTCCGAAACTTCCGAAGATTCTAAAACCGGCTTTATCATCGGGGAGGGATTTTGGCAATGGCGTTTGCAGGAATTTGCACAAAGCGACAAACATCACGCTTTTGATATGCTTTGGGGTAAATTTTTTCAGTTTATCGGCAATAAAAGCGACAAATCGCGTTTTCGCGTTTCAACAGGGGCAAATGAATATTTTTCCGGCGAACCGGTCAGCTTTCAGGTTGAAATCTACGACGAAATTTTTGAAAAAATAGTCGGACAAAAGGTGGATTTGGAAATTTCCGGTAAAGATTTTAACAAAAAATATTCTTTTAATAATTCTACAACCGACTTTCGCTACGCAGTCGAAGGCTTAGCCGAAGGTTTGTACACGTTTTCGGCAAGTACGCTCATTGACGGTAAAACGGAAACGGTGAAAGGCAAATTTATCGTCAAAAGCACTCAAATTGAGGCTGTAAGCGTAAAAGCGGATTTTAATTTGTTGAAAAATTTGGCAAAAAAACAAAACGGAAAATTTTATGCGGAAAATGAAACAGAAAAATTAGGGGAAGACTTAGCCGCACTTACCCCCCTCATGATTGCGCAAACGACGGAGGAATTTGACGACATTTTGCGCTTGCCCTATATTTTTATTTTTCTGCTTTTTTTGGCTTCTCTTGAATGGTTTTTGCGAAAATACAAAGGCGGATACTAAATATTTGCATTTTTTCACCTGCAAAAGTGCCGCAATTTCACAGTTGACGGCACTTTTACGGGTGAAATTTTACGGGAGAAATTTTTTTTTTTCGACAGAATGTTCGCCACAAAAGTTCGGTTAAGGACAAATAAAAAAGCCGCTTTGCAGCGGCTCAGGCAGTTTTCGAATAGGAAAATTATATATTATGAGGCAAAAACCCTTTCTCTTTCAGAAAAATTTCTTGAATATTTTAAAATATTTTTCACCGATTTAGTGCTCGGCTCTAACTCAATCTTGTCAAGCTCGCTCATCAAATCTACAACCTCGCCGAAAAAGTCATTGAGGTCAATGTCCTCACTGAGTTTTTTGAGATAAGCGGGTTTTTCTTCCGGCTGAGTTTCGTGATAGACAAAACTCAAAATATCATTCTTGGTAACTTGTTTTTTTGTTGACATGAGCGTTTTCATTAATGAGTTTTCTCAAATTAATGACAGCATAACGCATCCGTCCTAAGGCAGTATTGATGCTGACTCCCGTCGCATCGGCAATTTCTTGAAAACTCATTTTGAAAAAATGTCTCATCATTAAGACCTCTTTTTGAGTTTTGGGCAAGAGTTTAATCAATTCTTTTACTTCCGAAATACTTACCTCGCGCTCACAAGCGGATTCGGGCGATTCGACGGCAAATTCTTCAGAATTGAGGTAATCCTTACCGTTTTCGTTGTCAACTGCAATAGTAGGATAACGCTTTTGCTTCCTGAAATAATCAATCGAGAGGTTATGCGCCACTCTTAAAAGCCAAGGGAGAAATTTACCTTCCTCGTTGTATTTTCCGCCTTTGACGGTATCCACAGCCTTGATAAAAACTTCTTGCATGATGTCCTCAGCGGCGCATCTGTCGCGCACAATGAGATAAATCGCTGTGAAAAGTTTATTCTTGTGTCTTTCGACCAAGACTTCAAAAGCAACTTCATTGCCTCTGATGTATTCGGACACCAACTCGCTGTCGGTAAGTTCGGATTTTTTTCTTTTAGCTTTCATTTGTTTAACGCTTTAATGTTTCCTATTATTGCACAAAAAAATTTTGCGAACATTTCGTTGCCGTACTTTCATGTTTGCAAAGCAAAGTTATTTCAAAAAAATACGAAAAACAAAAATGATATTCTTTTTGAAATCCCCTTTGCAAAATTATTATTCAATGCTTGTGCCAATTTCGACGAAACCGGTTTTTTTTTCGGTAAAAAAAAAAATTATTTCGATAAGACCTTGTTTTTTTTCGATAAAAAAATTCATTTTTTAAGCTGAAAACAGTCTTTTTTTAAAATTATTTTCCTAAAATCAATTTTTTATTACACGTGTAATTTATTTTAAAGAATTGAACAAAAAAAATGAATAAAGACGAAGAATATATGCGAATAGCCTTGTCTGAAGCGGAAAAGGCTTTTCACGCGGGCGAAATCCCGATAGGTGCGGTTTTGGTTTTTGAGCAACAAATTATAGCAAAAACACACAATCAAACCGAAATTCTGAACGACCCAACCGCACACGCTGAAATTTTAGCAATTGGGGCGGGATGCGAGGCAACCGGCAGCCGATATTTGAACCAATGCCGTTTGTTTGTAACCGTCGAACCTTGTCCGATGTGTGCGGGTGCGTTGTATTGGGCACAGCTTGGGGAGGTGATATGGGCGGCAGATGACGAAAAACGCGGTTTTTCAAAATATTCACCAAACATTTTGCACCCACATACACGGGTACACAAACACGTATGCGCAGAGGAAGCGGGTTTGTTGATGAAAAAATTTTTTCAAAGCTTACGAAAAAAGTAAATAATCGGGAGACGAAGTCCTAAAAAGGGAAGCGAGCAAAGCCATGTAGCATTTTGGAAAAGGGGATTTTACAAAAAATCTTCAGCGCAGTTGCCGAACAGCCCAAAAAAGGAGCTTAAAAATTTTGGCAGGCTTGTATTTTTTCGTTATTTTTGCAAAAAAACGAAACAAAAATGCAAATAGCTAATCCGATTTACGACGTTGTTTTTAAATATTTAATGGAAGACGGCAAAATTGCGAAACTGATAATTTCGTCCATTATCGGCGAAAAAATCAATGAATTGCGCTTTTTGCCGAAAGAATTTATTGCCAATTTGGAAAAAACAAGCTCTCAAAAGAAACACAAACACTCCAAAACCGTCTATCAACTTGATTTTTCGGCAAAAATCAAAACAAATGAGGGTGAAAAACAAATTCTTATAGAGATTCAAAAAGCCAAATTTGCTACCGATATTATGCGCTTTCGCAAATATCTCGGGGAACAATATGCGAATAAAGAAAATATGCAAATCATTAAAATTAAAAATCGCAACAGGAAAGTCGGCATACCTATTATAAGCATTTATTTTCTCGGACATCGCTTGAATTACACCAAAGCGAGCGTCATCGGCATCAAAAGAATTTACACCGATTTAATTACCGGCGAAGTTATCACGACCAAAGAAGAATTTATTGAAAGTTTGACTCACGACAGTTTTGTTATCCAAATCCCCGAACTTGCGCACAATAGAAGAAATGAATTAGAAATTTTATTGAGCGTTTTTGACCAAACGAATGCTGTTGACAATGAAGAACACATTTTAAACGTCAAAGAAGAAGATTTTCCCGAAAAATATCGCTTGATTATACGGAAATTGCAATCGGCTATGATGGATGCCGAAATTAAGCGAAAAATGATTTTGGAGGACGGAATTTTGGACGAAATGGAAGACATGGACAGAGAAATTGAAGATTTAACCGAAGAAAATGAACATATCAGACTACAATTAGATGTCGTTCAGCAGGAAAAAGAACGAGCGGAGCAGGAAAAAGAACGATTATCAATGGAAAATGAGAAACTAAGGAAACGTTTGGAAGAACTTGAAAAACTGAATAAAAATAAAACCTAAAATTCAAACGAAATCTAACGCAGCCATTAGGCAGTGAAAACGCCGGGTTTTCGGAACTTTTTTTCACAAAAAACACCCTTAGGGCGTTTTACAATTCAAACCATGATTGAATACGAAAGTTTAAAAAAAAGCAATGCCTTTTTTGAAGCCGAAATGAAAACGGTTTTTGAAGAATTTTTACAAAGCGGTTGGTACATTTTGGGCAGCGGTTTAAAAAATTTTGAAGAGTCTTTTGCCGCTTACACGTCTGCAAAACACTGCATCGGAGTAGGAAACGGGCTTGATGCACTTGTTTTGGCATTAGATGCCCTGAATTTGCCGCCTGCAAGTGAGGTGCTTGTCCCTTCAAATGCCTATATTGCCGCTATGCTCGCCGTTTTGAGAGCCGGGCACAAAATCAAACTTGTTGAGCCCGATTTGCACACCTACAATATCTGCCCCGAACGCATCAAAGAGGCAATTTCGGATAAAACACGTGTAATCATTGCTGTTCATCTCTACGGAAAACTTGCCCCGATGGACAAAATTATGCAAATCGCCGAAAAAAACGGACTTTTTGTCATAGAAGATGCTGCACAGGCTCACGGTGCGAAATTAAACGGTAAGCAGGCAGGAACTTGGGGACATTGCAACGCTTTCAGCTTTTATCCGACTAAAAATTTAGGGGCTTGGGGGGACGGCGGTGCGGTACTTTGTGATGATGACATTTTGGCACAAAAAATTCGCTGTTTGCGCAATTACGGCTCTTCCGAAAAGTATATCAATACCGAGCAGGGTTACAATTCGCGGCTTGATGATTTACAAGCACGGTTCTTGTCGGTAAAATTGCGGTTTTTGGACAGTATTACGGAAAAAAAGCGCGGTTTCGCTCAATATTATTTTGAGCATCTCAAAAGTGATTTTATTTTGCCGCAACGCGATGAGAATTATTTCGATGTGTATCATATTTTTAACATTCGGCATCAAAAAAGAGACGAATTGAGGGCATATTTGTTAAAAAACAACATTAAAACAGAAATTCACTACCCGCTTGCACCGCATAAACAAAAAGCTCTTTCGGGACTTTTTGAGGGTGAAAAATTTCCCGTCAGCGAAGAAATTCACGCAACAACACTCAGTTTGCCGATTTCATTCGGGCACGAGCTGCACGAAATTCAAAAAGTTGCGGAAGTTTTGAATAATTTTTAAATTCTTTCCGAACAAAAATAAAACAAATTAAAATTCAGTCGGTGATTTTAGTGATAGGCAGACAAAAGTCTGTTGAACAAGACTGCTTACATTTGCATACAGCTTTTTTTACAAAATGTATGTTCCGTTTGCAGGCGATTTTTAGGTTTTTAGTGCCGCGAGAAGCGGCTGTTGAAAACAATTACTCAAAAAAAGGCTGTCTACAAAAGTCGACAGCCTGAGGGGAGTAAAATTGTTCTATACGGCAAATTATTTAGTTTTGCTTGCCTTTTCAGGCTTTGTTTTCGCTTTTGCTGCCGGTATTTCGACAACAACCTCCTCCGATTCTAACTGCAAACCTTTGACTTTGTCCAAAAATTCTTGCGCAGGTTTAAAAATCGGCACAAAATGCTCGGGAATGATTACCGGTTCTTTTTTGGTGATATTTTGCGCAAGTTTTTGAGCGCGTTTTTTATTCACAAAACTGCCGAAACCTCTGATGTAGATATTTTCGCCTTCCGACATTTTCGTTTTGACTACCCCAAAAAAAGACTCAAGTACTTCAAGGACTTGCGTTCTGTCCAAATCCTTTGTGTTTTGTAAAATCGCTGAAACAACTTCTGCTTTCGTCACGATATTTTAAATTTTAGTTTTGTGATGTAATGATTTAAAACAAGTTTATCCTTTCCGAAGCGTATATCATGGTAAAAAACTTCTTGCGACTTCCGGATAAAGCCCTAATGCAAAGGTAAGTCAAAAAAAATAGGAAACAAAAGCATGACCGGAATGTTAAAACATTTATGATTAAAAAAGTAAAATTAATACGAAAAAAGTAGCAATTTGCGAAATTTAATACTTAACTTATGATAAAAGCGAAAAAAGGAAAGCTGAGTCGATTGTTTTGGAAAATCTTCATAAAAACAGGGATTTATTGGTATTTTGGTGATTTAAAGCTGCTTAACATGCCAAAAATAGACTTTTCGAAGCCGGTTTTATTGCTTTCCAACCACTTCTCATGGTGGGACGGTTTCATAGCATATCGCATAAATGACCTTTTTTTCAAAAAATCTTACCATGTTATGATGATTGAAAAAAATTTAGAATCTAACATTTTTTTGCGTACTGCGGGCGCGTTTTCGGTCAATAAATCAAGCCGTTCGCTCATTGAAAGTTTGCAATATTCGAGTGAATTGCTCTCAAATCCGAATAATCTTTTGCACATTTTTCCGCAGGGACAAATTCAAGCTTTGCATGAAGAACATATTTTTTACGGTCGGGGTGCGGAAAAATTAGCGGAAAGGCACGGAGAAAAAATTAACATTCTATTCATGTGTGTGTTTTTTGAATATGTTGCGAAACCCAAGCCCGATATTTTTATTTTTTTTGAAAATTTTGAAGCTGAAAATCCGGCAAATATGCGCGAGGCTTTTTTTCGATTTCGCAGCGAAAGTCAAAAAAAACTCTTTAAAATAGTTGAGGAAATGTGCGCCGTTTAAAATTATGGGCTGTTGTCAGTTAAAATCAAAAAAAATATAAAGAATTTCAAATTTTTTTTTATATTGCGCCTCGAATAAATAACAGCAAAAAAATGCAGGCATTAAAGGCAGCACAATACTTTTGGAAAACTCTGAGGATACCGTTAAGAGCCGCTTTAATGGTCAACTTTTTTGTTTTTGGATTATTGGGAAATGCGGTATATTTTTCGGTAAAATACGGACTGCTTATCTACTTGCTCGACAGGGAGAAATGTCAGGAGTTTCAACATTTTCAAGACATAGCATTTCTGACGACGACTTTTCTGTCCGCGCCGTTTATCGGAGTCATCGGCTATCGTCGCGCGATGCGGATTTCATTGCGAATCATGGCTGTATTGGCGGTTTTCGCGCCTTTGGTGTCATTTTTTCCGAATTTTTTAAATTACGAATGGGTTTCAAAGTTTCTTTTTGTCATAACGGGCAGTTGTTTTTCATTGGTTTATGTGGCTTGTTATACGCTTGTGAGCGATGTTTCGCCGAGTAAAAGGTTTCACGCCTCTACCATTGCGCTGAATGAGGGCATGTACGCGACGGGTATGCTTGTGAGTTATTTGGTTTTTGGTATATTTGTAACGAAACAAATTTCATGGTATTACGGCTATTGGTTTGCAATTCCGCTGATAGCAGCGGCGTTTATCAGCCTGAAAAAAATTGAAATAAACGATGATTTGCACGAATATGACCGGAGCGGTTATCAAAAATTTGCTTTTAATCTTAACACTTTGCTTGCAAATTCGCTCGTCGGTTTGTTTATCGTGAGTTTGCTTTTATATGTTTTTATTGATAAACATTTTTCGCAATGGATTTTAGATTTTGACAAACAAATACGCGATGCGGCTTCGCTGAGCGATTTGAAATATAAAAATATAGAGGTGAGTATGCTCGTAACTTTTGGTTTGGCTGCGAGCCGAATTTTTTCGGGGATTTTGATGCAGCGAATCAGCCCGTTTTTTGTATTTGCTGTCTGCACACTCGGCGCGATGGCGTGTATGCTTTTAAATCTCAATTCGGTAGACAGTTTTAATGTGATGGGCATCAACGTCATCAAAGATACCGGCGTAACGATTTTAATGCTGCCTTTGACGGCGTTTTTCATGGGACCGATTTTGCCTATTGTGATTTCTTCTGTTTTGAGTCAAGCGGAATTACGCTATCAAAGTCCGATGATTTTTATTCAAATGGTTTTAATTTTTTCCGGCAACGTTCTTTCGACGTTTCTTTCGGATATGATTTTCGAAAATTTTAGTCAAAAAGTGTCTTATTCATTTACCTTAATTCCGATTTCTTTGATTTTTGTCTTTTTTTCTCTTTTTTATTTCGACATTCGTGAAAACAAAAAGGAAAAGTAATTTATCTTGTTTACCTTAATAAGTGATTTTTATGGCTCATCAAATCTTCTCGTCCGATTATCAAACCCTCAATTTTGATGAGGAACGCTCTTATTTGCATATCCTTTGGAATGAAGGTTATCAAATAGATGACGACAAGTACAAAGCGGAATTGCAATGGCAAAGTGAAAAAATATTAGCACTGCGCCCTAAATTGACGATGTTGAATATTGTCCGCCTGCAATATTTCGTTACACCCGAAATGCAAGAATGGGTCAATGCAAACATTTTGCCGTAACTTTTCCAATCGGGAATAGAAAAAATGGCACTTGTTATTCCCGAAGATGTTTTTTTGCAAATCGGTCTCGAAATGCAAATTGACGACAATCCGGGGTCGAGCAGTTTTGTGCATTATTTTCCCGACGAAGAAAAAGCTCTCGCGTGGGTTTTTGAAGATTAAATGCTGAAAACTTCGGAAATCTTTCCTGTTTTTCAGTCAAATTTTTTCGCAATCCGGCATACAAACAGATGAAAGCATAGAATCATCGGTTCTTCAAGAGCTGTCAGTTCTGTGCTTTCATCTGTTTTTTGTTTAACGTGAACTCGGAATTGAATTGCTGTTTTTAATTTCCTCCTACGGCTCCAAAAAAAATATCAATCTCGTTTTGTGCGGTAGACTTTAATTGATAAAAAAACAAAATTACAATGAGTACAATGTGTTTATTGTTTTTTATTGATTTCATACATTCTTTCAGCCTGCCGAGGCTTGTGTCCTCACAAGCGACTTTTTCAGTGAATATAAGGTTGCAGGCTAAAGCTCGCGCTACATTCTTGGGCAAACCGGCTAATATAGTTACGTTTTTTATTGATTTCATACATTATTTCAATTTGTTTTGGAAATAAAAAAAAGCCGGTTCGGTCGCGTGTTTTTATTTTTCACCAAGGATATCAAAACCAAAATAATTCGAAAAAAGAACGTTTAGGGAGCATTTTTTTGAAAACTATTTTAAAAAATATTGCTGCCCAAGAAAAGAGCGAGCAAAAAAAACAATGCTTGAAAACAATTTTGACAGTTTTCGTTGTGAAGCCGAGCAACGCGACGATGTTCATTAATCGGCTTATTGCTCTGAAATTAATTTTGCCAAAACAAACCTATAAGGTCTTGAAAACCTTATAGGTTTTTGGCTTCGTTAATTGATTTTCACTTTCGTTATAAAACCTGAAGTGATAGTTTTTGTACTTAACGTTGCGCTGCAAAGTTTTGCGGTGAATTTACCGGAAACGGTTTTGCCTGCCGTATCAATTTCCGTAATTTCCACTGTTCCTTCGGGTGCGGAAATGCAGAGGTTAGAAACAAAAGTCGAAGCAGGGGCAACCACAAGTGTTACCGTCACGCCGCTTGTTAAATCTTTCAAATCATATACGCCGACTTTTGCGGGCACAAGAAGCGTAATGGTATTCACAACGTCTGTTCCTGTGATGCTGATTTGTTGCGTTCCGCCGGTACCGGGTACATAAAATGCCTGAGAAGACAGATTTGAGTTCCAAGTTTTGCCGTCAATTTGGCAAGAAAGCGGCTTCGGGGGCGCGCTCGGGTCATCTTTTTTACAAGAAACTGCCGTTACGAGGCTGAAAAGAAAAAGGAGCAAATATGCAATTCTTTTATTCATACAAAAAAAATTTAATTGTGCAAGAATAACGCATTTTTCAAAAAAAATGATGCAAATTTTTAATTTTTTTTTCAAAATAAACAAGCATAGCCTAAGCCGCGCTTTTACAGTACGCGCAAGGCAGTTAATTTACGTCTTTAGTTTTCACGTCAGTTTGGCTCGAAAACGGCATACAAATCAGCATGGGCGGCGACGGACAACTATAATGCTCTCCATTTTTCGGAAAGAAAAAAACAAAAAATAAGGTGCACTTAATAACTTTGACAAGGATATACAAAAAACCGTCGAAGAGTTAAAATGAGAAAACGCTACGCGCCGAGTTTCAAAGCGCAAGTCCTCAAAGAACAGAAAACTTTTGAGCAATTAACACCGGAGTTTGAAGTTCATGTGAACCAAATCGCCGCGTGG
>JBPOJO010000053.1:0-1989 GCA_052033485.1 Bacteroidota bacterium
AATTCTTCGCTCACTAAAATTGTTTCCGCAATAATAAAAGCCAATGAAAATTCAGCTTCTATTGTCGGAGTTTTCCCGAATCCGACTGACGGCATCTTGAATATTGACTTCTCCGGTCTTGACGCGACAGCTTTTAAAGAGGCGAACATTCAAGTTTTCACAACACTCGGCGTTCAGCTCGAAAACTTTGAGCTTAATCTCGAAGAAAAATCTGTTTATGAAATCAACTTACAAAAATACGCGGCAGGAATGTATTTGTTAGTTGTTCAAAGCGGAGAATTTAGGCAAGTAGTGAAAATTCAAAAACGTTAGTTGCCGATTTTAAAATTTTGGTAAAATTTTGCCGTGTCGAAAATAATGATGTTTATTCAAACAAAATTATTTCGACACGGTTTTTTTATGAAAAATTGTATATATTTAGCCGACAGTACCGCGAGCTTTAGCTTGCGACCGTAAATTGCAAAAATCGCAAGCAATGCGCGCGCTACAGTCCGGCTTAATTGTACCGCGAGCTTTAGCTTGCGACCGTAAATTGCAAAAATCGCAAGCAATGCGCGCGCTACAGTCCGTAAGTTAGGTAAAGGATAACGGACTAAAGACCGTTGTACATGGGTAGCGGAAGGCATTCAATTCTAAAACAATTAAAAACATTTTACCATGAATTTACTCTTTGAGGACTTTGTTTCGTGGCGAAACTATTGCGCAGTACATCAACAGCCACTTTTTCGCCCTGTTATGGATTTTGAAATACATCAAAAAGGCAGAACAGAAGAGCAAATTTGGGACGGTTTGCAAAAGGCATATACCGTTATGAAAGAAGCGGTAGAAACGGGCTTGAACGAAGAAACCGTTTCACGTTCGGGCATGATAAATAACGGAGCAAAAAAAGTATACCGCAGCACGAAAACGGTACTTTCTCCCGAATTTCAGAAATTAATTTCGCGCGCACTTGCAGCGAAAGAGGTCAATTCTTGCATGGGGCGCATTGTCGCGGCACCGACGGCAGGCGCGTCAGGTATTTTGCCGGGCACGCTTTACACTTTGCAAGAACTGCATCAATTAGAGGACAGAAAAATTTTAGAAGGTTTGCTTGTCGGCGCGGGTATAGCCTTAATTATTGAGCATAAAGCCTCGCTTGCGGGTGCCGTCGGCGGATGTCAGGCGGAAACAGGCAGTGCGGCTGCGATGGCGGCGGGCGCAATTGTGTTTTGTTTGGGCGGAGAAATTGAAGAAGTTTTCAATGCCGTCGGTATTACAATTCAATGTATGTTGGGTTTGGTGTGCGACCCCGTGGCGGGTTTAGTCGAAGTGCCTTGTGTCGTTCGCAATGCAAGCGCGGCGGCGATTGCGTACTCGTCGGCGCAAATTGCACTTGCGGGTGTTACAGGGGTGATTCCGGTAGATGAGTGCATTGATGCGATGGGCGAAATCGGGCAAAGTATGGAAACCAAATACAAAGAAACTGCACTCGGCGGACTTGCAATGACAAAAACCGGTCAGGAGGTTGCGCGCAGGGTGCTTATTCACGACATTGAAATTTTGCCGGACAGTGTTGTTTAGGACAATTTTCTTGCACAGTTTGTTTTGAAATTGTCCTGTTTTTTGTTTTTATTGTCAAAAAAATAGCTGTTTTACTCTTTTGTACCACAGACTTAGGCTGTGGTACAGACGTAAAACTCTGTTTAATAAGCAGTTAATAAATCAATCTTGTAAATAAAATATGCTTAAATTTGCGCAAAATCGCAATAATTTTAAGCAAATCGTCTTTTTCAAAGGCTACCAAAGTAGGCGAAACGCAGTATTCTTTGCCGTCCATTATGACAAAACGCCAAGTTTCTCCGATAATTTCTACACCGTACAAGGGAATGGGTTTTTCATTTTTGGCTTGCCCTATCAAAAAAGCTTCAATAAGCTGTGCCATCGGTTCGCCCGTAGGTTTGAGGTTCGGTTTGTATTCCTGAAAATGAAAATAGGGGTTTTTATGAAAAT
>JBPOJO010000103.1:0-1865 GCA_052033485.1 Bacteroidota bacterium
TTTGGTCTATGAATCCATTTATCATTCCGAAAATCCGACGATTAACAAAAATAATAAAGGCATTTTACGTGTCGCTGAAATCATTGATTATGAGCAACTTACCCCCGAAGAACGTTCCGAAGCGAAAAGAACTGAAATGGCACGCGTGAGCAAAATGAAAGATGAAGAATTTGGCAAAAAGGAAGGGTTTTTGGAAGGACATGAAATCGGATTTTCAGACGGACATGACGTTGGCTTTGAAAAAGGTCATTCAGCGGGAGCTGAAAAAGAAAAAACCGCAGGCATTCGCAAGGCATTGCAGCGCGGCAAATTATCGGTCGAAGAAATCGCCGAAGATTTTGAGGTTTCTGTGGAATTTGTGTTGAAAATAAAAGAAAAATAATCAATTTATGCAAAAAAAGGCGATGAGCAGGGAGGAAAAATTATTGCTGTTCAGAAAATTTACTACTTTTGAAGACAGCGAATTGGATATTTTAATGCCTTATTTTGAGTTTAAAAAATTTAAAAAAAAATCTACTCTTTTGGACATCGGAAAAGTGTCAAATGATGTTTTTTATCTCATCAAGGGGTGTATTCGCCTATATTGTGAAAAAGACGGCAATGAATTGACAACGTATTTTTTTACCGAAAATATGTTTGCAGGCTCTTATGACAGTTTTTTGTCCCGAAAGCCAAGCAAGGTTGCCATTGAAACATTAGAAGATTGTGAAGTCTTGATTCTCTCGCATCAAGCACAAGAAAATTTGTACAAAATTTTCCCGAAAATGAACGAATTTATTAGAAAAGCTATTGAACAACGCTTTGTTTTGCTACACGACCTGTTCATTTCCTACCTCTTAAACAGCCCCGAAGAACGATACCTTATGCTCATAAAAGACCGACCCGAACTGCTGCAACGAGTTCCGCAACATCAAATTGCCTCTTTTTTGGGTATTACAAGAGTTTCTTTAAGCCGAATCAGAAATCGTTTGACAAAAAAAAGCTAAACACGATTTTGTATCTTTTGTTATCGTTTTAGACTTTTGAAGCAATGTACCTTTGCAAAAGTTTTAACTAAAATTCAATAACAATGAACAAAATGCTTAAACGAATATTCATTGGAGCCGCTGTGCTTCTTGGCTTAATGGTAACAATCGGCGTGTTTTTTTTGTATAAATTCGGTTCCGAAACGGGAAAAATGACTGCCGTTGAAACGGGGCAAATTTCAGAGCACGGGTTTGCCGTTAAAGACGAATTCGTAAATATGTATCTCATCAAAGACAGCCTCGGCTTCATCGCAATAGACGCAGGAAAGGACATGGATGTTATTCGGAAGGAGTTGCAAAAATTGAATGTCAATCCCGATGAAGTCATTGCCGTTTTTTTGACACACTCGTATATATACCACGTAGCGGGTATTCCGTTATTTAACAATGCAAAATTATATATGGCAAAAAATGAAGTCAAAATGCTGAACGGCGAAAAACAAAAAGTGCCGGGCTATAATAACAGTTTGAGCAGAAATGATTACATTTTATTAGAGGATAAACAAACCGTTGTCGTAGGTAAACATCAAATTCACTGTATTTTGACCGAGGGGCATACAAGCGGCTCAATGTGCTATCAAGTCAACGAGAAATATTTGTTTACAGGGGATATTTTAAGTTTGCACGGCGGTAAACTCGGTCATTCTGTGGCGTTCTTTGACCTTGACCACGAGATGACAACAAAATCTATTTCAAAAATAATTAACCTGCCAAACGTTGAATACATTTTGACTTCGCATTGGGGGATTTCAAAAGACTATAAAAATGCGGTAAAAGATTGGAAAGAATAAAATGCATTGAGAGCTAAACTTGAAGACTGCAAAACAAACAAGTAAGTTT
>JBPOJO010000661.1:0-2373 GCA_052033485.1 Bacteroidota bacterium
TGTACCGCGAGCTTTAGCTTGCGAAATTAACATTGTACCGCGAGCTTTGCTTGCGAATTAACATTGTACCGGAGCTTTAGCTTGCGAATTAACATTGTACCGCGAGCTTTAGCTTGCGACCTTTACGTTAATAATTGCAAACTGATAGCTTGAGGTACACACGGATTAAATGGTTACTTTTTTCCCAAAAGAAACAAAAGCATGAAAAAAACTATACTTTTTATTCTCCTCATTGGCACTTTTTATGATATTTTTGCACAAGACAGCCTTTATCGCTCCACCGTTCAGGACGTTCTTGCGGTCGGCGTGCAAGAAAATTTGAATGAAGTTTCGGCGAGTTTGGCGACAAAATCAGAAAAATCCCTTCCCGAAACCCCCGCTGTCATTGCGGTTATGACTTCAAAAGAAATTGAAATGTGGGGCTGTCGCGATATTGCCGATGTTTTGCGCTTAATTCCGGGCTTTGAATTTGGTATAGACGTAACCTCGCTTGTCGGGCTGAGTTTCAGAGGAATTTGGGCGCATGAGGGGAAAGTTTTGATGATGATTAACGGCTTAACTGTTAATTGTTTCGGCTATGGAAACAGCAATTTTTTCGGTACTTATCCTGCTGCTATGATTGAAAAAATTGAAATTATCCGCGGTCCCGGCAGCGCGCTTTACGGCACTTTTGCGGAAGTTGCGGTGATAAATATCATTACGAAAAGTACCGATTCGCATTTCAATTTTTCGGGCGGAATGCTCGGAAAAAGCCCTTTGTACGACGGAAATCTGCGTTTGAGTTTGGAAAAGGATAAAAATAAAAAAATTTCTTTTCAGGCAGGCTTGTCAAACAGCACGTTCAGTAACAGTTTGTACCGCGATTTTTTCGGCAACGAAATGACTTTTGACCGACTGAATGCTTGGCGAAAATGGTATCACATCACGGCGGAAGCGCAATACAATCGCTTTTATTTCAGCTATACGAGAATACAAAATAATTACCTTGCGCAGGACGGTTTTGCCGAAATTACGCTGCCGAGTGCGGGCAATGTGAATGAAGAAGAGAGAAGTTTTTACAACGAATCGGCAAGTTTGAAGTACGACATTCCGCTGAAAAAGAACTTTTTGTTGCAACCGCGTTTTGAATTTTCGCGCGGAAACAGTATTTCCGCAAAATTAACGCCGCCCTTTGAGGTGGACAGTTTGGGTAATTATCACCTCAAATCCGTTTCGGATATATGGGAAAATCAACGTTTTAAGGCGGGAAAATACGCTTTTGACATGAATGCCTATTACACGGATGAAAAAAATGAGCTTATTCTCGGCGCGGGTGTGCAGTTGCATACGGCTGAAAGTGCGACGGTAGACGGGCGTTACGGCTTTCGTTTGAGCACACACGCGGGCGATTCGGCTCAATTTTTAGCAAAAACATCGCAATTTGTTTTGTTACAGTACATTCGGAAAATGAATCATGTTGATTTTATTGCCGGTTCGCGCTACGAAATGACGATTTTCGGCAATGCTTTTGCGCCTCGTTTCGGCTTAATTTATCACAAAAATAAATTTCACGGAAAGTTGCTTTACGGGCGTTCTTTTCGTGTTCCGCTTTTTTGGCAGGCTTTTTCGGAGCAATATTTTACGGGTGTGCCGCTCAAACCTGAAATTTCAAACACGCTTGAAGGCGAAATCGGCTGTAAGTTTTCACAAAATTTATCCGCATTGTTAAATCTTTTTTGGACGGAGGTTAAGCAACCGATAACGTACATCGGCGCGAACAACAGCTATCAAAATTTCGGTGAAATTGTGTCCATAGGGGCAGAAAGTGAGATTCATTATCGCGATAAATCGCAAAATGTTTGGCTGAATTTTTCCTATTTTATGCCGGGTAAAAAAACGTCGGAGGGCTTTTTAAATGAGGAAAAAACGGCATTTCTCGCCGTTCCCGCCCTCAAAATCAATGCAGCTTACGGTTTTGAGGCAAAAAAATTTACGGCAGGGCTAAGTGCGACGTACATGGGCAAAAAATACGCTCAAACGCAATTTTCCGCCCTCAATTCCGTCGACAGTTTGATTCGTCAGACGAGCAGCACTCCTTCGGCAATATTCTTGAATGTAAATTTTTCAGTAAAAAAAATATTGAAAAAATCGGACGTTTTTTTGACCGTCAAAAACATTTTGAACACGAGATATTGGCTGATGCAGCCATATTACGGAGCGCACGCACCGATGCCGGCTTTTGAGCGACAAATTAATTTGACGGTGAAAGTCAGTTTGTGAGGGGATTTGAGCCTGTCAAGCCTATATGTTTTTTGCAGCCACTTTAGGTTTCAGAAAGCAGAAGAGACCTTTTCAAGCCATTGTACCGCGAGCTTTAGCTTGCGATACATGAAG
>JBPOJO010000273.1:0-2323 GCA_052033485.1 Bacteroidota bacterium
CTTGGGCATAAAATTTGGGAATTGAAATCGAAAAAAAGTGTCAAATATAGTTTTAAAAGCCGAAAATATTTCAAAACAATACCGACTCGGGCTTGTCGGTACGGGAACTTTGCGCGATGATTGGGCATTAACAAAATTTGTTCACCGAAATATTTTACTGCCAATTCGCATCAATAATAAAGGGATACCCGTTTGAGTTCACATAGCCGACTTGTTTGTCTGAAAGAATAACATCAAAAACGCCGCATGGATTAATAATCCAATCAGATTCAATATTATTAACAAGAACCCTTAAATAAACTAAATAACTGCCGCTAATGAGGCTTAGTTTATTAATCAAACACTTGAACTCCCCTTTTGTGGAGAGATTATCATAATAAAAGTTTGTGAACGAGGAATAATTCATCGAAAGGGGTGTTTCATTGAGTAAATGTACAGTATAACCTATATCTACTTTGGTGCAAAGTGCAGGATTTTCGCATTGATAAGAAATAACAAAATAAACAGGTTCATCAGATTTAACGGTGTCAACAATTCTGCCGTTAATGTTTTCAATATGAAATTTAGAAATTCGCACCAATCCGATACCCTTTCTGTCTTCGCGAAGTAACAAATCTTGTGTTTTTGTTTGAAAAGTATTGTTTTTTGAGTATTCGTCAATCGCACTTTTTACATTTGAATCAATAAATATACTTCCTTTATCAAGCAAAATAGCTCTGTCGCAAAGATTTTCAATAGCCCCCATATTATGGCTAACAAAAAGTACGGTTCTTCCTTCATTTACGGAAACATCTTTCATTTTCCCGAGGCATTTTTTTTGAAATTCGGCATCTCCAACAGCCAAAACTTCATCAACAATTAAAATTTCAGGTTCCAAATGCGCTGCAACTGCAAACCCCAAACGAACTGTCATGCCCGAAGAATAGCGTTTAACAGGTGTATCAATATATTTTGAAATGCCGGAAAAATCTACGATTTCGTCAAGTTTTGCTTTAACTTCTCTTTTCGTCATACCTAAAATTGCACCGTTCAAATAAATATTTTCACGTCCTGTAAGCTCAGGGTGAAAGCCTGTACCAACTTCGAGTAGACTTGCAATTCGCCCCTTTACGTGTATTTGCCCTTGAGTAGGCGAAGTAATTTTTGAAAGAATTTTTAAAAGAGTAGATTTTCCTGCACCGTTTTTCCCAATCACGCCCACAACCTCCCCCTGATTAACTTCAAAACTTACATCTTTTAAAGACCAAACATAACCATCACTTTTTTTGTCATTGAGTGAATTTGATGAGCCTACTTTTTTGAGCGGAGATTCTTTACCCATTAATTTAGCCAACCAAATCTCCAAATCGTCGCGCAAAGTGCCCGTGCTCACTACACCTAATTTGTACAATTTGCTTATATTTTCAACGCGAATAACCGACATTTTGTTATGAGTTTTAAACAATTAATGCGGCAAATCTATCAAAATAAAATGAAAATACCAAATTTTAGAATTTGCATCTTAGTCTAAAAAGTTATTGGGTAAAACAACTCGTTTTTTTAGGCGAGCAACAATAAATTTATGTTTTTTTAGCAAAATTTCCTCATCCAAGTCAGTATTATAATGTTCTTTAAAAAAGTTTTTCAAAAGAGGAATACTCTTTTCATTGATAATAAGTACGTTATTCCCGTCAGTTATAGATTTTATGACAAAATCATCTTTTTCTTTTGTTTGACTATACCCTCTGACAGCATAAAAATCAAATACTTTAAGGTACTTCATTTTGTATTCTTCAAGATTTGAAAACGGAGTAATATGGTCATAATCATTCATACCGTTGCACAAAAATATTGATGAAGCGTTCAACTCTTTTATTTCGGCAATTGTATTCTCATTAGTCTCAGCATATTGTTGAAATTCAATCTTATTAACAAACAAACTGCTCTGAGTGCGTGCAATACGCCATGAGCATAACACCACTATAATTACAATAGAAAGTGCAAAATGAACTGATTTTACTTTTATTTCCTTTGCATTGGGGAGAAGAAATAAAAGACATAAAACTGACGTTATAACGCTAACAGGATACAAAATTCTGTCAGGCATTTCTTTCGTAACAGCAGTTAAAAATGTTGTAAACAATAAAGTATAGATGATTTGTAAAATTGCTGCTATGGTAAATTTATTTCCAAATCCCCAAAAAATCAAAATACAAAACAAAAATACAAATGTGTTCATGGTGTAGTATGAATAATCATAAGAATAATATAATTTATACAAAAAATCTTTAAATTCGTTGTTTTGAAAGTGATAAAGTAAAGAGAAATTCTTTTTAAACAGGAC
>JBPOJO010000149.1:0-6670 GCA_052033485.1 Bacteroidota bacterium
GTGCGGAAGCGAGTTTTTGAGTAATGTTTGATTCATTTCGGAAATTTTGCTCAAAACAAGTAAATTTTTGTCGAATTTGCAAAAATTGATGTTGTAAAATATAATTTCGGGGCTTGTTTTTTAAAAAAAAGTACTATATTTGCCGATTGTATGATAACATTTCTTTTTAAGGGGGAAAAAATACTAAATTAAAAACGCCGTTGTTTGTGTCTTCACGAACAACAATCTATCTAATTTAAGCGTCATTTAAGAGCACACAAAAACGGCAGAGGAAAGTTGCAATACGTCTCTCATCATCTAAAAAAGCACCTAATTTTAGCTTTAGAAAATTTTTTAGTTTAGAGTGTTTAGGTATTTTTTAGTTTATCTCTCAAAACTTTTGCACTTTCCTGTAATTTGCCGAGGCGTTTTCGTGCATCTTTCAAAGATGCAGACATTTCCTTAGTAGTGTTCTGCTCTTCTGAGTTAACTGACACATCATTAAGGTCTGTGGGTGTTTCGTTAGGTGTTTCTTTGTTTTCTTTTTTCTTCATGATAAGGACTCGTTTTGCATTCTACAATGCAAACATACCGGTAAAATATTTATCATGCAAATATTTTGAATATTTTTTTTATCAAAATGAATAAAATTTCATTCAGGTTAAAGCAAATAATTGAAAGTCAAGGACTAACAATTCGTAAATTTGCAAAAGAAATTGATGCAAGTAACGGCACTATTTCAAAGTGCATCAGAGAAAATACTGATATTAGTTCTGAGTGGCTGACTAAAATTTTAAACATATATCCTGATATTAATGCACATTGGCTATTGACCGGAGAGGGAGAAATGTTTCAAAATAAAGAACAATCTTCAATAATTACTCAATTGGCAGTTTCAGAGCTGACAAAAGCAAAAGATGAAACAATAAAGTCGAAAGAGGAAATAATAAAATCGAAAGAAGAAGTAATAAAGTCTAAAGAAGAAATTATTTCTTTATTGAAAGGAAAATTAGAACTGTATGAAAAATCTGAGATTACTCAAAAAAAATCAGATTAACTATTCGCAGACATCATTGCCTTTGTTTTGTCTCCGCAAACAAGCATTAACACATTGAGTAACAATCGTTTGCGAGGACAAAATAAGGGCGAATTTTTCGTTCCTGCATGCAGGTGTAACGCTCAGCCCCGCCGAGGGGCAGACTGCGTTTATTAACTAAACAGTCGTTTCGTCCAAAACTTTTTCGAGCAGAGCGGTGGCAACTTTCGGGTCGGCTTTTCCTTTTGATTTTTTCATGACCATGCCCATAAACATCGCCAAAATACCTTTTTTGCCGTTTTTATACTCCGCAACTTTATCGGGAAACTCGGCTACAACTTCTTTCACCGTATTCAAAATTGCGTCACTGTCCGAGTTTTGAATCACATCAAGAGCCAAAGCAGCCTCTTCCGCGCTCAAATTCGGATTTTCTGTCAATTTGAAAAATACTTTTTGAGACGCATTTGAAAAACTGACTTTATTTTGCTCCGTCAAGTGAATCAAATCCGCAATATGTTTTGCCGTCAAAGGAAAATCTTTGATGTGCAAAGTAAGTTCGTTCAAATAGGATTTGACGGGACCCATCACCCAGTTGGAAACCGCTTTGTAATTTTTGCATAATTCACAAACGGATTCAAAAAATAATGCCGTTTCTTTGCTGTCCACAAGCACATTTGCGTCATATTCGGGCAAGCCGTATGCGTTGATGTATTTGAGGCGCAGTTCGTTCGGAAGCGGCGGCAAAGTTTTTTTCACTTCAGCCAAATATTCTTTGGTAATAACAACAGGCTGCAAATCCGGCTCGGGAAAATAACGATAATCGTTCATCGTTTCTTTCATACGCATTGAGGCGGTTTTCCCCGTTACGGCATCAAAAGTGCGTGTTTCGCTCAAAATAGTTTCGCCTTTTTCCAACATATCAATTTGTCGAAAATATTCGTATTCGAGTGCACGTTGCACATTTCGGAAAGAGTTGAGGTTTTTTACTTCGACTTTTGTGCCTAATTTTTCCGTGCCGCGCAACCTGACGGAGACATTCACGTCGCAACGCAAAGAGCCTTCTTCCATATTGCCGTCGCAAATATCCAAATAGCGAACAATGCGGCGAATTTCGGTGAGGTACAAATACGCCTCTTCGCCCGAACGAATATCCGGCTCGCTGACAATCTCTATCAGAGGTACACCTGCGCGGTTAAAATCCACAAGCGTATGCTCTTCGCCGGCAATGTGCATGGATTTTCCTGCATCTTCCTCCATGTGTATGCGCACGAGGCGAATATTTTTTTCTTTGCCGTCTTTTGTTTTTATCTGCACAAAACCGCCTTTGCAAACAGGCGTTTTGTCTTGCGTAATCTGATAGCCTTTCGGTAAGTCGGGATAAAAATAATTTTTTCGGGCAAAAATATTGTATTCCGTAATGTCCGAATGAACGGAAAGCCCCATTTTAAGGGCATATTCAAGCACTTTTTGATTAAAACGAGGCAATGTGCCGGGGTGCGCAAGCGTAACGACGCTCACGTTCGTATTGGGCAACTGACCGTATTCCGTCGAATCGCCGGAGTAGGCTTTGCTTTGCGTTAAAAGCTGCGCGTGAACTTCAAGTCCTGAAATGAGTTCATATTTTTCGAGAAGTGCATTATCCATTTCCGTGCTGTTCAGATTTTTGCGCAAATTTAATAAAATCCAAGATAAAAACAAGAAAACAGCTTTTGTTTTTTCAAAATTAGCCTTAGCTTTGCAGCCGAAAACGAAAGGGGTGCTTGATTTTTTTTCAGGCTGAGATGATACCCGTTGAACCTGCCCCCGGTAATTCGGGCGAAGGGAGTACCGTAAATTTGCCGAAAGGCAGTTTGTTTCATCATTCCTTTCGTATTTTTTTACATTTTGCTCAAACAAAACTTTAAAAAAATGCGAATATCACATTCATTTTTTGCAGCGTCTTTTTCCCGCCTTGCCTTATTTTTTTCCTTTTTTCTGTTTTCCTTTCACATTTTTGCACAATCGGCTTTGCGCGGAAATGTCGCCGATGAAAAAGGAAAAGCCTTACCGGGTGCCAACATACAGCTTTTGAAACCCGAAAAAGTCGTCATTTCGGACGAAAACGGCAATTTTGCCATAGAAAATTTGCCGCAGGGAAATTATGAAATCAAAATTTCCTTTATCGGTTTCAAACCCGAAACGCGCAGTGTCAGCCTCACAGAAGCCGATGCCGCAGTCCTTATTCGCATGACCGAAACGGGGACTTGGCTCAATTCCGTCGAAATTTCAGCTCCGAAAGAAATGCCTTTCACAACGGCAGTTTTGTCAAAAAAAGAATTGGCAAAAAATAATCTTGCGCAGGATATGCCTTTTCTTTTGCAAAATACACCCTCCGTCGTCAGTATGTCGGACGGCGGAACAGGTGTGGGCTATACGAATATGCGTATTCGCGGCAGCGACAACACGCGCACAAACGTTACAATCAACGGAATCCCTGTCAATGATGCCGAATCGCAAGGCGTTTGGTGGGTCAATATGCCCGATTTTGCTTCCTCCCTCGAATCCGTGCAGATACAACGCGGCGTAGGCACGTCCGTCAACGGCGCGGGGGCTTTCGGCGCGTCGGTGAACCTCTCAACGGCTGCCGCGAGCGAAAAAAGTTATGTCGAAATCGGCAACACTATCGGCTCTTTCAATACTTTTCGGCACAATATAAAATTCGGAACAGGTAAAATTAATCAATTTTTCTCCCTCGACGCGCGTTTGTCAAAAGTGCAAACCGACGGATATATTGACAATGCTTGGGCAAAAATGAAGTCATTTTTTGTTACGGGCGCGTTTGAAAAGGGCAAAACAAAAATGACCCTCAACCTTTTCGGCGGCAATGAACTCACTTTTCAGGCTTGGAACGGCGTTTCTGCTGAAAAAATTCTTGCCGGAGAGCGTCGTTACAACGAACTTGCCGCTTACGACAATGAGGTCGATAATTATTCGCAAGAGCATTTTCAATGGATAATTGACCAAAAAATCGGCAATCAGTGGCAACTGTATGCGGCGGCACATTTTACACGCGGTCGCGGATATTTTGAGCAATATAAAGCGGAGCAAAAATTGAAAAATTACGGTTTGGAGGAGATTGTTTTAAAAGATACACTCATCAAAAAAACGGATTTGATTCGCCGCCGTTGGCTCGACAATTATTTTTACGGCGCGTTGGCAAATTTGAGCTACAACAGCAAAACCATAATCGGCGGTCAATCGGCTTTACTCCTGAATTTCGGCGCGGGCTACAATCGTTATGAAGGAAAGCATTTCGGAGAAGTGATTTGGGCAAAAAATATGAGCAACGGCAATATCAGACATCGTTATTACGATAATGATGCCGTCAAATCGGAGTTGAATGCTTTTGCAAAAGCGCAATATCAGTTTTTTGAGGGCTTTTTTGCCTTTGCCGATGTTCAAATTCGCAGCATTAATTACGAATTTTTAGGCTATACCGCGGCTTTGCAACAAATGCCGCAAAACGTCGGTTATACATTTTTCAATCCGAAATCCGGCTTGCGTTATGTGCGGGGCGAAAACGAATTTTATTTTTCTTTTGCGCGCGCAAACCGCGAACCGAATCGCGATGATTTCACTAATTCGAGCACCGAAAGTCGTCCGAAATTTGAAACGTTGAATAATACGGAGGCAGGTTGGCAAAAAAGCGGTGAAAAACTTACGCTTTCTGCCAATTATTATTTGATGCAATATCAAAATCAACTCATTCTCACGTGAAAAATCAACGACGTAGGCGCTTATGTGCGGCAAAATGTTGAAAAATCATACCGTCAAGGCATTGAAGTTTCCGGCAGATATAGTTGGACAAAAAATCTTTCCTTTTTTGTCAATGCCGCAATAAGTGAAAATAAAATCGTCAATTTTACCGAGTTTTTGGACGAATATGACGAAAATTGGGAGGTAAAAGGGCAAAAGGAAATTTTTTATGCCAAAACTGACATTGCATTTTCGCCGAATCTGCTTGCAGGTGCGGGATTCGACTATTCGCCTTTCAGGGATTTCGGAATCGCGCTGACTTCGCGTTATGTGGGCAAACAATTTTTGGACAATACTGCTTCCGAAAAAAGGAAAACTGATGCTTTTTTTGTCGCTGATTTGCGCCTCAATTATGCTCTAAATTTCCGCAATTTTGCGCGCACAAGCATCACTTTACTTGTCAATAATCTCACAAATGAAATGTACGCGCCGAACGGCTACACTTACGGTTGGTATCAGGGGGGCGAAAGAACTTCTGTCAACTATTTTTATCCGCAGGCAGGGCGCAATTTTCTTTTGGGCGTGCAGTTGATTTTTTAAAATTGACAAAAAATCTAAATTGAAATGTAACACACCCTTTCGCCGCTTGTGCCTTCACAAGGGACAAAAACCTGCCGAATCGCGAGGTCGTTTGAGAAGACACAAGCGGCGAAAGTTTGGTGCTTATTTCATTTTTACCCGCAAAAAAATATTTTTTCGTACTTACAAAAGAAAAAACATGGACGCAACACCTCAAAAAGGCAATCAAACCTATTTGTACGATTTTTTGAAACATGATATTTTGGTTATTTGTCCGCAATGCGAAAAAAAAGCCATTGTCAAAACGGCTGATTTTACATTCGGAAACCCTGATAATGAGCAAAATATCAAATTAGTTTGTGTATTTTGCGGTCATTCGCAAAGGCTGTCGGAAAAGCCTATTTCGGCGTGTAAATCAGGGCAAAACAACGCAAAAATATCGCGAGAATATATTTTTGGGGCAGCGATTGACCCTTTTTTTCACTTGCCTTTGTGGTTGTCAGTTCCTTTTGAGGAAAATATTCTGTGGGCTTACAATCAACAACACCTGAGTTTTCTCAGCCAACACATTGCCGCAAAATTGCGGGAGCGGAAGGGCGAAAAAATGTCAAATAAAAGTTTGGAAAGTCGCCTGCCGAAGTGGATGACGGCGAAAAAAAACAGAGAAAGTGTGCTGAAAAAAACAGAGGAATTGCAAGCCCGATTGTAAAATTTTTCGGGTAAAATTTCGCAAGTGCATTGTAGTGCTCTCCATTTTTCAAACAAAAAATAAGAAAAAATAAGGTGGACTTTGTAACTTTGAACGTGTCACAAAAAACCATCGAAGAAATGAAAAAGAGAAAACGTTATGTGCCAAGTTTTAAAGCGCAGGTTGGGCTTGAAGCCCTCAAAGAACAAAAAACTTAGCGCAATTAGCGTCAGAGTTCGAAGTTCATGTCAATCAATATAGTGTTTTTCGGGGATATTGGGTCCCGATGTATTGAAAAATCTGCGCATATTTTTTCTTTTTTGCAAAGACAAGGGAATTTTTTTGCCTTAAAAACAAATTTGATTTTAAACGACTCTGCCTACTCCTCTTTGCAACTCAGGCTAAAATCTATAGCACAAAGCTCTGTCAATCAATTAAATACCGCAAAAATTGCAGATATTTTTGTTGCGAATGTTGGGTTAATTACAAAAATTTTCTAACTTTGCAAAAAAGAAAAAAAAATGTACATAGCGAATCCTCTTTATGATGTGGTTTTTCGATATTTACTCGAAGACATCCCCGTGGCAAAACTTTTTTTAGGTACTTTGTTGGAAAAAGAAATAGTTGAGTTAGAACTCCTGCCCACGGAGGTT
>JBPOJO010000287.1:0-43963 GCA_052033485.1 Bacteroidota bacterium
GTGCTGTACCAGTTGTTTTCGCCGCAAATGCAATCCGGGAGCCTTAGCTTTGCTTGTTTCTTGTGATAGTCAGTTATTAGCATGATGTTCAAGTAAAAAAATAAGATTAGAAATAAAATTTGATTTATTGATTGTCTTGAATGTAGCGTTCAGCGTCGAATCCGCTATAATTTGCTACAAATTTGATTGCCTCACAGAAGAATTGATCTTCACTGAATAATTCTTGTGCGAGAGATGGACACCACATATCATCTCCTAGGAATCCTGCCTCTTTGATTTTTGCGAAATCTTCATTTGACATAATGGTATAGCCATCTAAGTCTATCTTTTGAGTTTGTTCTTCGATCGTGACCTTGTATTGGTTGCCGCCAAGTTTTTGGATTGTTGCTGTCATGTAGTAGGTGGGTTAAGTGATGATGACGAGATAATATTAGCTCGAAGTGTATTACACCGCAAGTCTATTTTTCGCTTACGCTTGAAATATAGTAAAAAAGAAGTGTAATACACTAACCAAACTGCTGTAAATATAAAATTTACGCAGTACATAACCAACTTAGTCAGTTTTAATGAAAAAGCTATTGCAATCTATTGTGGCCTAATGTAATATAGTCAGTGATTTAACAAAAACACCATGAGCAATCAGATAGATAAGGCCCACAACTCAATAAGGCTCGCCCTTGGCCTTCCTGAATACCATGCCACTTTGACCTTTCAGGAAAAGGTTATGGTGTTTTTGTTACTCACCCTTTTTATCCTTTCTGCATTTAGCGGATTTTTAGACTAATTATGAATTATAAAGCCGCAAATATAGCCACACATATTATTGATTTGATGAATTCTGTTTGGTTCAAAATCAGTTGTCCTGAAAGTGTGGAGAAAGAAAGAATTCAGAACTTGAAAAAACAAATTGGGAATTTCAATAAATCAGATTTGCGAGATTTTGACGACATCCTTAGTCAACTCCCGGAAATTGAAGAGGTAAAGCAAATAAAAGCGTTCTTAGATGAAACGTTTGGTCCCAAAGAATAAAAACTGAGGGCTGGGGTCGCTTTTCTACCCAGCCCGAGAATAAAACTATTTTTACTCCATTTCAAATGAAACTTAAAAAAATAACCAGGAAAAGGCGTGCAATTAGAAGAAAGAAGCGAAAAGAGTTTTTAAGAAAATATGTAGACAATAAATGGCGAGTCAATCAACATATGCTTTACGGATACAGTCTTTTAGGTCCAGAACATGAAAAAAAATATTTGATTCAAAACATTACAATATGAGCAGGAAACCATTTACACCATCGCAAAAACTTAGATTAGCTTTAATGCGTTTTCACGAAATTGGAGGCTACAAAATGCCTTTTGAGCAATTTTATGAGGAAAAAATCAAAGAGTACTGCGACAAAATCGAACAAGAAGTATTTGAAATTGAAAATTTTCAACCACCTTTTTAACAAAAATTCCCATGATTAAATGCACGCTTTGCGATGTTTCATGCCACGATTCAAAAGACCTTTATTTACATAGAGGTTCAAACATTCATGAAACGCTCGTGGCACTTAAAAACCTTGAGGAAGCAAAAGAGAATTTAAAAATTGTTTTACAGTTAGAGTTTTTAAAGCTTTTGATTTCAGGAATAAAAGAACTTAAAAATGCAGTTCGGTTTTTTGTTCCTAAATTGCCAACAATTACAGCTTTTCTGCTGGCATTTTTTATTCTTTTAAGCATTTTAAAATGAAGAAAAACAAGAAAAATTCATATAAAATTTGCCCTGACTCATTGCAAAAAGGAATTTATCCGGGCATTTCAATGAAGTGCAAATCAAGATACACAAACTCCGGTGGAATTCTAAAGAGAGGAATTGTTATTTCAGCTTTAACTCCTCAAGAGCAACAAATACTTAAAATTTGGCCCAAAAACGCCCCTTTTCCGCATGATTTGTTTGAAAACGGTTCAGTCTACGTTCCGTATATTCTAGGGGCTATAAACGCAAGTAATGAGGCCGGGCAAAATGAAGGTTTCCAAAAAGGAATCAATTTAACCGAAAAACAAGAGTTTTGGGGAATTATTGAAAAAGCTTATAAAACTTTGCGTGGGGTAGACTCAAACGGTTTTATCGCTTACTTAAAGGCTAGGCTTAAAGATTCTAATTTATAATTTTATGGAAAATTCTTACGAAAGATGCCCTGAATGTGGGCAAACTGCTCAACAAGGCCACCTTACAAAATGTCCTTTAACCGAAACACTTTTATGAATGAAAATAATGATGGGAGCGAAGTTGAGGAAACTTATATATTAAAAAATTGGCAACAAATGATAGAAGAGTCAGACTTTTTCAAAAATAATAGTTGTAAATTTCAATTTACACTTTTTGTCGGGCAAATAATAAAAGATCAAATTGAAAAAGATGCAAAGATTATAGGAAATAAATATTTGACTGATGGATGCAATTGCTTGGAATGTTTGAGAATAAAAGAAGCACAGCAAAAAATCCTTACCCAAAAATAACTATGAACCTAAATGAAGAGCAAATCCTGAAAAAATTACAAGAAAAAGCCAAAGAATTACTGGATCAAACTCAGGATTCTTTAAGAAGACAAGACATAAAAAATATTCAAAACGCCATTCATGAAGCACTTTCCGGTGAAGCTTCTGAAAAATTTATTCAAAAAGTCTGCGAACGTATGGCAAAACGAATTCAGCACCTCATGGATAATCCTGACAGTGCAGGGGAGCATGAAAAATATAGAACTTAATTTTTTATTTTTATAAAATGAACGAAATCCCAGAATCAATAAAAGAAGCCATTAAAAAGATACAAATAAAAAATACATTCATGGCGAAAACCATAGTACGTCATAAACTAACTAACGACCATTTATTGATTCTTGAAGCTATTCAAGATCAAGAGGTGCAACGACTTTCCGGTGTTTCATTTAGGAATTTTTCAGGGTTCTACTATGTTAGAACTCCTCAATATTCAATTGAAAGAGTTTATGAGTGGGAATTGGAATTTATTTAATAACTCAAAACTATGAATGAAGAACAGCGCACATGCGCACATGAAAATTTGAAACTTGGAGCACAATGCCGGTGCATGGCTGGCCATAAAATTTATGAGTGCCAAAGCTGCAAGGTTAAAGTGGAAATTCCTTACTCTTTATTCAACTCAAATGCTAACTGAAGAACAAAAACAACTGCTTGAAAGTTTCAAAAAACAAGCTCAAGAAGTAAAAGATGATCCTGATGATAATGAAGGTAAATATTTTGTAGAATACACTGAAAGACTAATCGAAGCCGCTAGAGCCAAAGAGAGGCAAGGGATGATCAATAAATATAAATCTATTTGCACGCTTAAATATAATGGCGATGTGAAATATTTTAAGCCTGATCTTATTGAAGATTTTGAAGTTTGGGAAGACGTGTTGCCTCAAAAAATTTTAGATGTACTCCTTAACGAAACTGAAAAATGAAACTTGAAAATCAAGTATGCAATCTTGAATACGCTATAAGGATAAAAGAATTTGGCATAAGAAAAGAAAGTTTGTTTGCATATTATGGAAATGCGGGGAATTGGCACGACACTATCGTTGAAATGGCTTATTATAAAGATGCTGATCAGGAATTTATTGAATGTAAGTTATTACCAGCGTATACGGTGGCAGAGCTTGGTGAAATGCTAACAGGCTTTGATTTTCCTTATTTTAATTTTGGAACTGGGTGGCAAATTAAACAGATTGAACACTATCACCGTCCAAAAAATGAAGCGGATGCGCGCGCAATGTTGCTCATTTATTTAATCAAAAACAAACTTTATTCTTTCAATTAAGTTGAAATGATGCCACTTTTTGCAGCAAGTAATAGCAAATTTGAAGCCGTGCAAAATCCTGAAGAAATAGAAAAAATAGGTAACTGTCCTAGATGTTCTTCACGTCTTTGGGTTAAAAATCTTAACACAAATTCTCTACATTGTCAGATTTGCGATACCATTATCGGAATTTCGCAAGGCTGGGATTGGTCAAACAGCAAGCCAAAAGATACCGACATGGGGAATACCCATGCCGAAGCCGGCCACCATCTTACTGATACCGATAGAATGGTTAACATAAAAGAACTTAGGAAATGCACTGTTTGCGAAAAAACGATTGAGAAAAAATCCTGGCGTTCATGGGCTGAATATAATAAAAAAAAGTTTTGCAGCTCAAAATGCGGCGCTATAAGCAAAAGAAAATTGAGCGGATGCGTCTGTAAATGTTGCACACATTAAAAAATCTTATTTTTTATAAAAAATAAAATGAAAAAGTTTTTTTCGATATACCATGACAGTGAGTTTGAAATTTGCTCATGCCGATATTGCAGAAATTATTTAGGCTACCATGATTTCAATCAAGAACCTGAATGGAATACCACATGTTCAAAATGTAAATTAGAGCAAACTCACAGCGAAAAAGTATGAGACATATTAGCTTATTTTCAGGTATTGGAGGGTTTGACTTGGCCGCTGAATGGGTCGGCTGGGAAAATGTTGCACAGGTTGAAATCGATCCTTTTTGTTTAAAAGTTTTAGAAAAAAATTTCCCTAATACTAAACGCTATCATGACATTAAAGACTTTAAAACCGCAGAATATAGCGGAACAATTGATGTTATTTCAGGAGGATTCCCATGTCAACCTTTCTCCCTTGCAGGAAAAAGAGCTGGGAAAAAAGATGACCGTCACCTCTGGCCAGAAATGTTTAGAGTTATCTCCGAAATACGTCCACAGTGGGTCGTTGCTGAGAATGTGCCTGGAATCCTTAGTATTGAATACGGCTTGGTATTCGAGCAAGTGTGCATTGATTTGGAAAGTATCGGCTACGAAATACAATCGGTTATTATACCAGCTGCGGCCAGAAATGCGCCACATCAACGCAAAAGGTTGTGGTTTATTGCCAACGCCAAGGGCAAGGGATTGGAAAGGAATGACTCAACGCGGACACCACAAACCAAAAGACGGGCTCCCCAACATGATTTCACATCAGACTGGATTAAAGTTGCATCCGAACTTTGTCGAGTGGATGATGGGGTACCCAAAAGACTGGACAAAAGTAACCGATTAAAAGCACTTGGCAATGCTATCGTTCCTCAAATAGCCTATGAAATTTTTAACGCAATAAACAATGTCTGAAAGCGCCATACAAAAAGATTGCATTGAATATATTCGCGCCATAGGTGGTTATGCCGTGCGTGTGAACTCAGGGGCCATGCAAAAAAAATACACGCCGAAAAACGGCAAAAACGCGGGAATTGAAAAGAATTACTGGATTGCTTTAGCTCCCGAGGGCACTCCTGATATTTTATCTTGTATCAATGGCCGCTTTGTAGCCATTGAAGTAAAAAAAGATGAGGATGAGTATCAGAAATGGGTTGAAAGTGAAGAAACAGATCGGCGCTCGAATGCGCAACACCATCAGCAAGCTAACATCCAAAAAGCAAAAGGCATTACCCTAGTAGTTTGGTCTGTCGAGCAGCTTGAAAACGATATCAATGAACTTAAAAACAACCGCGAACTATGAATAATTGTACAAACTGCAAAGAAGAAATCAACAAAGGAGAGGAGTTTTATAAGCTTAAACAAGAGTCATTGCACCCTTTTTGTAATGATTGCGTGGATAAATCAAAAAGTTTTTTCAGAAAAAGCGAGGCTTCAAACATATTGCTCAAGCCAAAAAGAAGAAAATAATAAATAGGTATTGCAATGTAATAATAGATAATGTAAGATAATGACGATTTAACAAAAACCTTGCCATGACAAATACAGCATTGGCTGCTCAAGCCATCAGAAAGGAATTAAAAGAAGTCTTTCCGTTTATTAAATTTAAAGTTCAAAGCCAGCGTTATGCTGGCGGTGATTCTGTTAGTATTTATTATTTTGACCAAAGAATAGATACTAAAAATATTTATAAAATTGTTGGGAAATATCAATATGGCCATTTTGATGGCATGACAGACTCTTACGAGTACAACAACCGCAGAAACGATATTCCTCAGGTTAGACATGTAATGGTACACAACCGAACTCATTAAACCATTTTTATTTCTTTATCTTTTTTCCCTATGAACATGGATAAAAACGACGATTCAAACGTCAAAAAAAATCACGATGATGACTTTCCGTTGGATGGTCCTCCAGCTCAAATGCCTATGGCTGATCACGCCACCGGAGAAATAATTGATCCTCCTAAAAAACAGGAAGTCCAAAAAGTAGCAACTATACAGCCCGCGCAACAAACTGGGGGGCCACTTCAAACCTTTGCAAACGTTTTAAAGGGAAAACAAAACGCACTTAAAAACTTTTTGGGAAATGAAGATAATGCAATGAAATTCCAGTCAGCAGTAATTCAAGCCATAAATGGTAATTCTGCGCTATTATCATGCAGCCCACAAAGTTTATTGGGGGCTTTTATGGAAATTGCTTCTCTCGGTCTTTATCCAGGAAACTACGCGGGTGACGCGTATGTTGTACCTTACGGAGGAAAAGCACAGTTTCAAATCGGATACAGAGGAGTAAAAACACTCGCTTATCGTTCTGGTGTGATTCGCATGGGCGCTGAGGTTGTTTATTCTAAGGACCACTATGAGGAAGTTTTAGGAACTGATCCGTATATTAAACACATTAAGCCATCATTCGGCAAAGCACGCGGTGAACCGGTTGGTGCTTATGCGTGGGCTGAAGTTGCCAACGGAAAAGTAGTTTTCAAATCAATGTCAAAAGATGACATCATGAAGATAAAAAAGATGTCTAAAGCCTCAGGTTCTTCACATTCGCCATGGAATTCAAACGACCCTATGCTCTGGATGTGGGCAAAAACAGCGTTTAAGCAGCTTGGCAAATTGCTTCCAACATCCAATGACCTCGATCGGGCGCTTTATTTGGATAACGTTAGCGAACGCGGTGGCTATATTGAATCAGAGGGCAGTGTTATTGAAGTAGCTTTTGACGACAACGAAACAAAGATTGAAGGAATGAAAAGCAAAAAGCAAGAAATGAGAGGACGTAAAAGGAAATAGATTTATCCATCCGGGCCGGTGAAAATCCGGCCCAAATAGAAAGATTTTATCCAATATTTATCCCATGAATAAATACGAAAAACTTACAACTGAAGAAAAGCAAGAACACCTCTCTAATTTTTTAATTCCGCACTGGTCAGTTAGCGCGGTTTCATCTTTCATAAACAATGAAAAGGGGTTTGAGAAACAATATATTTTTAAACAATATTCAAAGACAAGCAGCTTGCCATCGATTATCGGTGATGTTTACCATAAAGCTTTAATGCAATTTTGGCTTTATTATAAAGAATGCGGAATGAAAATGAGCTTTGATGCATTCGCAGAAATTGCACTCGCTGAACTTAACATGGTCGGTGCAAATAAATACCGTTCGTATAAAGGTGTTACGCTTGCTGAAACAAAGCTCGATGCATTAAAGGCCGTGAACTCTTTGATCAAAAACTTTATTGCAGAATGTGATGTTTATTTTAACGAAATTCAGGAAATTATCGGAGTTGAAAATACAATTATTGAATTTATTCAAATAAATGAAATTGATATTCCGCTTCCAATTAAATGCAAAGCGGACCTGATTTTTATCGATAAAGATGGCTCTTTAGGAATACTTGACCACAAATCAAAAAAGGATTTTACAAAAACAGAAGATATAAACCTAAAATATGGGAATCAAACGGTGGGGCTTATTCTTGCAATAAATGAATGGATAAAAAATCAAAAAGAGGTACTTAAAAAATATCCTAAAGCAATCGAGGGTGTTAAAAAGTTCTTTTATTATGAAAATAAGATCAGCAAAAACAAGGATGGCAGCCGACAAATTCGGCAAATTCCTATTGATATAAAACAAAGTCAACAACTCTTTGAGCAAATATTATTTGAGGGGGTGTGGCGTGTTATGGAAGCCGTGCAAAACCCTGATTATGTTTATTTAATGAATCCGAATGACCATTTTGAAGACTCTGAGGAGATTGTAGAATTTTGGGTAAAAACGCACATTGAAGGTTTAGAAGGTTTCCCGGATTTGGAACCACACCAGGTGAAATTATTAAAAAAGAAACGTTCTGCTATCCGTCAGGCTTCACTTGTAGGGATACCCAAAAACGTTATAAAAGCTTTCAGCAATCCAAAGGAATTTATTTCATTATCTACTGCACACATGGAAAATTTGACTCCATCGCAGCGTATCGAACACCGCTTGGCTACTTTCAATTATCCGGTAAAAGTAGGAAAAGTGATTGAAGGATACTCCTGTGATACATATCTCATTGAGGTTAATGCGGGCCTTAAAATTTCGAATATTTATCAATACCGAATGGACATTGCGAATGCGCTCGGGGTTGAGGATGTAAGAATTGCATCAAATTTGGTTAAATATGAGGGTTTTACCTATGTTGCGATTGAGGCAAATCGCGAAAAAGCAACGGCGCTTTATCTTTCGCAAGGAGACATCCCTGCAGGCTATAAATTCCCTATCGGACGTGATAACTTTGGAAATACGATGTGCTGGGATATTGAGAATCCATCCACGGCCCACATGATGATCGCCGGTGCGACCGGGAGCGGGAAATCGGTGGCAATTCGGAATGTGATTGAAACTGCGTTAAAAAAGAACGTGCGCGTTTCAATTCTTGACCCTAAAAATGAGTTTAAGCAGTATCAGAATAAAAACGTTGAAGTTATTTCCGAACTTCAAGAGATTGAAGACTTTATGGAAATGACAGTAATGGAAATGGATGAGATTTTCAGGACAAATGGAGCTTATGGAAACGGTCAAAAGCGCCTTGTGGTATTTGATGAGGCTGCGGACTGTTTCGCGAGGCAATCAAAGCAAAGGGTAAACTTTACGGAAGGCCCCAGGGGTGGCATGAAAAAAAATGTAGATGTTGAATTTAAAACGCTTGAACAAAATACTTTAATCTTAGCTCAAAAGGCACGTTCTGCAGGAATCCATTTAATTCTAGCGGCTCAAAGGTTTTCGGTTAAAGTTTTATCCGGCGATGCGAAAGCAAACTTTACAACTCGTGTTTGCTTGAAAGTAATGAGCGGTGTTGACTCCAAGGTTATGCTCGATCAGGAAGGAGCAGAAAAATTGAGAGGTAAAGGTGATGGTTTATTGATTTCTCCTGACCATTCAGAACCGGTCAGGCTTCAATGTTTTATGAGCGTTTAAATTTTACTTAAAATGTTATTTGCTGGCCAGCAATAAACAGAAAACTTATTTTTTTAGCCGAAAGGCAAATATATGAAAAATCAAAAAAACTCAAAAATCGGTATGTTCTTTTTGGGCGCTATGCTCTTGGCAACTTTATCAGGATGCACAACGGAAAGCCCTGATGCAAAGTTAGAAAAATCCACAAAGGATTTAAAGAAAACTCTGAATCAAAACTTAGGTGGTACCAGCACAAACAAGAACTTTCAAGATGCCCTCGATGCAACCCAAAAAGCACAGAAACAGGAAATGGAAAAGCAAAAGGCTATGTTGAAAGATTTGAGCAAACCAACTGACAACATTAACATATTGTACTAGCCAAAAATCCGGTGGGGATTGAAAAAGATTTTTGATCCCCACTGATATAAAATTTGATCTTTAAAAGCAGGAAACACTTTGAATACCCACCCCTTATGGACATGCGCAGGGCGTAAAGGATATACGGCGGCTCGGATTATAGCCCTAACTGCACGGTATACCGTGATCTACCGTCACCATCCGGGAGAGTAATCTCAATCAGAGGTAGACGCATGTACAGCTGTTTCCTGCTCCGTAGATCAAATCAGTAAAACTTTACTACTACTTTTTTACTACTAAAATATGCCAAATTTACAACAAAAACCGATTATTAAAAGCCTTATCGGGATCGACATTGAGGAATATATCGAAAAATTGAAAGTTTGGCTTATTGAAAATCAATGTACATACTTTTCAGATCCGGAATATCACGCAGTTAGTTACTATGATTTTTCTGGAAATAAAACAATACAACTTGCAAAAAGGAACCTGTGTATGCCTGACGAATTAATGTTGATTGATAGAGGCGATAAAAACAACGTACATACGTACACAATTTGCTCAATAAACAAAAATAATAAATGCAAAGACCATTATTATGTTTTACCAATATCACAACTGAGTGGGGAGCATTGGAGAAACGGCTATTTCTTACTTCCTAACTTGCAACAATATGCATGACCACAAAATATGCCCCGGGAAAATTTGCATTGACGATAAACACTTAGAAATTACTGGATGTTCGGAAGTGGTAGCGGACTGTATGATACTTGGAATATTTGAGTTTATAAAAATGTTAAAAAATGGCACAAAATCTGCACAAGCTCATTCAACTTTTTACGCATTTATTATTTATCTTGAACACATTTCAAGCCAAGAAATAAAAAAGTTTACTAAAGAAGAAATGGACATGTTTCTTGACGTTAAAAATTCATTTTTTAAAGATAAAAAATATGAGCAGAGTGCAAACTATTAAACAACTTTTAAAATTGGCAAACGAAAGGCAAAGTGTGGTTATAATAATTCGTTATTACAGCCAAACGCGAAAAAAGTTCATTATACAGAGGAAATGGAGAACTCCTGCAGCATTTATTCAAAATTGGAGCTGTAGACAGGTGCAAAATTTAATTGATAGTAAATCTATATTTTTTAACTCTACAAAAAATGCCAGAAATACCAACTCAGGAAAGGGAATGGTCAATACAGGAATTGAGCCGAAATAAAAGCTTTCCGTACAAAGAAAGCATGATAAGAACTTTCATAAAGGATGGTCGTTTAAAAGCAAAATTTTACAGCGCGCATAAAATTAGAATTCCACAATCAAGTATTGATACTTTTTTAAAAAAAATAGAATTACAAAATAATAAAAAATAGCTTGCTTGGGTCAAAAATACCTCTATAATCATTTCGATTTAACAAAATACCATGACAAAGATATTAACAAATATCAGGCAAACAGCTGGAGTTCTCCGTTTTCAGCGTCATGGCGTTGTTAAATCACCGGATAACTCCGGCTTTTTGCTTGATACTTATGTCTAAACAAAGACTGATAAAAACATCATTTTGGGACGAGGATGAATGGGTACAAACCCTAAATTCTAACGAAACATTGCTTTATTTGTATCTTTTAACAGGACCGAAAACCTCGCTTTGTGGCATTTTTAAGGTACTTATAAGCCACGTAAAACTTGCAACAAAACTTACGAGCGAACAAATAGAAAGTGCCCTTAAAAGATTTGAAAAAGAAGGAAAAATAATTGTAAAAGATCATTGGATTATTCTGTTAAACAGATCAAAACACCAAAATCCATCACCTAAAATTTCGCGAGGCATTGAAAGGGAACTGCTTGAAATCCCGCATGAAGTAACGAAACTCATGTACCCTATCGATACTGTATCGATACAAAACGGCACCCCTAAGGTAAAGGTTAAGGTAGAGTCTAAGTCTAAGGTAAAGGTTAATAATATTAAAAAGGTGTTTGATCAACAATCTGATGAGTGGAAACTTTCGGACCTCCTTTTTAATTTAATTATAAAAAACAATCCATACCACAAGTTTAAAGATTATTCCGAACCTGAGAGGGAACTACAAAAGCAATCGTTTTCAACCGTGGCTGATTTAATGTTCCGTGTGGATAAAAGAGATGTGAAATTTAGTGAATTTTTGGTTGAGTGGTGCCAAAATAGCGATTTTTGGAGGGCAATTATTCTTTCAATGAATAATTTTAGGGATAAGTACGATCAACTGGCAGCACAAGCCAAAAGAGCGTATGAAGAGGAGAAAAAAGAAAAGAAACCTAAGTATTTATTTCCTGTAGAAGTTAACCAAACACAACCATGAAATACATATTGTTATGTAAAAGCGGTTATTTCATTATTTCTGCACAAGAAAAAGAGCAGTTTAAAAAAATTTATAATGAAACTGCAGGAAATCTTTTGCCATGGCAAAACCAAGTTATTGATCGCTTTGGAATTGAGATTTTAGAACTCCCATTTTATTTGAAAAATGAAAACCAGAAATTGAGAATTAGAGGGCTTTGCCGTTGTAGGTATTGCGGAATAATCAAAAACCTTATGGACAAATGCCAATGCGCAGACAAACCGGAATTGCGGGAAAATAACGAATTTTCATTAAAAGAAACCCATAATAATTTATTAACCTCACAAAACAATGAACAACAAAGTAAGAAAATCGTTATTTCCTAGCGAAATAAACACAAAATTCGTTTTGAAAAAAATGATTTTGGAAAACAATTATTGGAGTTTAATGCTTGAGCTTATAAGCTCTGAAATTAGAAAGCTTCATTTACACTACGATGCCGACTTTATTGCTGATGATTCAGGCTTTGATCGTATGATTGAATCAGAGAGGCAATCGATGCGTGAAATTAAAATAGATCCACAGCAAGATATGTTTATTCAAGAGCGTACAGCACGACTTGAAAAGCATGAAAATAACATCAAAGACATTGAAAAGAACCGTAAGGAGTTTTTAGAAAACAACCCGAATTTGAAGTTTAGGGTCGCAGTTGTCGAGTTTAAAAATAAAAATGACATGATCGTCACTTTCCGTATTCCAGACAACATCGTGGAATTCATAAACAAGAAAAAATTCAACATTGCCGATAATTATATTTTAAAACTTTCAACTGAAGTTTCGGAAGAAATTGAAGTTGATGAGCAAGAGTAGCGCTTTATAAGGTTTTGGTTTACATTTAAATGGAATTTCTTAACAAAAAATAATATGTCCACATTCACGATAATTTTGCTCGCACTCAACGGAATTTTACTTTATGCGTTTGGAGTTGCATTTTTTGCACGCAAAGATCAAAGCGTAAAAATACCAGGGCTTATCTTTGGTGTTATTGCAATTTTAAACATCTTTTACATCCTTCATCAAAATAAAATCCTTTAATTATGAACCGACCTAAAGTTAATTTTAAGGTAGAGAAATGGGTAAAGCTGGCGGACCTTAAGGAACATCCAAAAAATCCACGCAAAGATCTCCTGCAGAATCCAGAAAAGTTTGCATCGTTAAAACAGAGCATTTTAGAAGGAGTTTTTGAGGCGGTGAAGGTAAGCAGCCTCTCAGGGTTCTGTCTGGCCGGAAATCAAAGATTAAAGGCCTTTGCTGACCTAGGATTTGATGAGGTACCGGTACAGGTGAACGAATACGAAACGGAAAAAGAAGAGATCCGCGATATGATTAAAGACAATAACGAGTGGGGATCTTACGATTATCCGTTACTTTCAGAGTCTTTAAAGGGGTTGGAATTGGATATTGATGCGCTTGGTTTCAATGAAATTGATTTAAAGGCCATGCAGCGCATCGAGGATACAAAAGGCAATACCGATGAGGATTATATCCCAAACGTATCGGATAAAAGTAAAACGAAAATTGGCGATGTTTTCAAGCTTGGAGAACACCGGCTCATGTGTGGCGATGCCACAAATTTAGAGCATATCGATAAACTTATGGGCGGTATGCGTGCCGACATGGTTTTTACAGACCCGCCATATAACGTCAATTATCAGGGTAGCATCAACAAAACTTGGAGCAAAATCAATAATGATAACGTTTCCCGCGAAAACTTCCGCGCCTTTCTTGAAGCGGCATTTTTATGCTATCGCGATGCCGCGAAAACTTCCGCACCTTTCTACGTTTGCCATTCTTCAAAGTATCAAAGAGAGTTTGAAGATGCCATGGAAGCAGTGGGACTTCATGTACGAAACCAAATTATTTGGAATAAAAAGCTTGCTGTACTCGGCTGGGGTGATTATCGATGGAAACATGAGCCGATTTTTTACGCTGTTTTTGATAAATCTAAATCGCTTTTTTACGGTGATCGTTCCCAGTATACCGTTTGGGATGAAAAGTGGGATGAGGCTAAACTTATTGAAAACATAAAAAATATTTGTGAAAAGCAAGAGAAGGGAGCATCCACCGTTTGGACTCTTGGAATAATATCCGGGGAATACGTACACCCCACGCAAAAACCTATTGAATTGATTGAAATTGCGTTGAAAAACTCATCGAAGGAGCAGGATCTTATCGTTGACCTTTTCGGGGGTAGTGGCTCCACATTGATCGGAGCAGAAAAGACAAAGCGGGTTTGCTACACCATGGAATTAGAGCCAAAATACGTGGACGTTATACGCAAACGCTGGGAGGACTACACAGGCGAAAAAGCAGAACAATTAAATTAATTTCATGACTCATTACTTAAAAATTCAAATGCGGTGGTTAGCAGCCAGGGAAGCTCATCAAAAATTCTATGAATTGAGAATAAATGATCGTGATTTTCAAAGAGGAGACAGTATTATTTTTACGTTGGAAGGAAGTGACCAGACTTTGAAAGAAAAATACGAAATAACCCACGTTTTAACATCGGACGTTTGCGAAGGTTTAAAGAAAGGGTATTGCATTTTATCACTTACAAAACTCATTTAATTTTTTAATTTTTATTTTTATGACAAAACAAGAAAAAATCGAAATGCTCATAGAACGTTTAATTTCAATGGCAATCCTTGGATGGAGAAAAGACATGTCTCCGACTGAAGTTATGGAACAAGCGCGTAAAAAAGCTGAAAATATTCATGATTTTTTTGAAAATTTCCCGGTTGCAAACAAAGATATTTGTCATGATGAAAGCCCTGAAAACCCAACTGAGTCACAAATGGTTCGGGATGATAGGCATTTTAAAAAAGGTTATGTTTATGGAAGGAGAGAGGGCTATACGGAAGCTCTTAAAAGGAATCATGAGAAAAATCCAAACACTGCAGCTGTTTGCGATACTGATGAGGAGCAAAATAAATCACAAGAACCCGAAGTGATAAAGCTAAAATTTGATTCTAGTGAGCTTAATGACATGACCTCACTTATGGCTTTTGCTAACGGAACTGTTGCTAATATGAAGCGTAGTTTAGCTCAAATGGATAATAAAATTGAAGAAATTGGAAAGATAGATGATCAGTATAAAGAGGTTGTTTCTGAAAGATTTTTTTCAGCTTCACAGAGGATTGATAATTTAACAGAGGTTTTGCGTGATTTACAGCAACACTTTGATAAATGTGTACATGAAATAAATTTTAAGATTAAATCTAATTTTGAAATTCAACAAAGCGATTGTAGGGTTACTGTTGAGCGAATACAGGAATGCAAAAAAAATATTGAAGAAAAAGCTGAACGAGACAATTTGCAGAAAAATGATCCTTTTTCAAGCGATTATTTCAAGAAATTTAAGGCTGATCTTGAAAAGGGTTTGAAAGTTTTCGATGGTCGATTTATTCAATTGAGGGCATTAGTTATTGATAATACTAATAAAATTTCCGAACTTGAAGTAAAAATGAAAGGCAAGCCATCGAGGAAAAGCATCAGGAAAATGTTAGAAAAAAGCAAATAATTTAAATACAAAATAGTTTTTATTTCTTATCTTTTTTACATGTTGGAATCATTGTTTCTATGGTTACTTGGGCCAAGTTTGGTTATACCCGGATTTTTTATAATTTCTGCGGTATTCATTTTAGGTGGGATTTGCATTCTAGATTATTTTTTTTTAGACCCAAGCTAGGAAAAAGAGTTTTCTTTATTTTTTAAACACAAAAACCATTTTATGGAATTACTATTTTTAGATACCGAAACGACCGGGCTCGAACAACAGGATCGGCTCATCCAAATTGGTGCAAAGTTCCGAAACGCTGGCAAGAAAATGCTTTCAGACGAAGCCCCAGCAAAAACCGTTTCATATTTTTTTAAGCCGCCGGTGCCAATTAATTATGAGGCTATGTCGGTTCACCACATTACGCAAGAAATGGTTGCGAATGAAGAAACTTTCGAGCAATCAGTTTTGAAAAGCAAACTGGAAGTTTTAGCAAAGGACGGCGTTGTTGTCGTTGCGCACAATGCTAAATTTGACCTTAAAATGCTCGAACGCGAAGGCGTTATTTTTTCGCTTTATATTGATACACAGCGCGTGGCTATGCATGTTTTGGATATGCCACGCTACAAGTTGCAATATTTGCGGTACGCACTCGATTTGCGAGTCGATGGCGTTGCACACAGTGCAGAGGGTGATGTCGATGTTTTAGTCGCCCTTTTCGACTTTCTTTTTCAGAAAATTAAAAGGGAAACCATGTTTAATGATTCCGATGAGAATATTTTGAACCACATGATGTCACTTTCACGAAATCCGGTTCTTCTTAGACGTTTTACGTTTGGTAAACACAACGGCAAAACGTTTGAGGAAATTGCACAAAACGACCGCGATTATTTGGTTTGGTTATGGAATTCGGAAATGAAAAATAACGAAGCTGATCGAAACGAAGACCTTTTGTACACGATAAAATTGTATTTAAACAATAACGCTTAAATTTATGGTAGTTCGAGTGAGTCAAAAAAAATTAGACAAATTGAAAAAGCCTTACGAACGTATAACAGCTCGTGAGGCTGCAAAGGAACGTATACGCATCGAAACGGAAATGAAGAGGCAACGGAATTGTCCAACTCCTGGATGTGAGAAAAAATTTACTTGGAGAAATACGAAGAACGGACAAATTCATTGCAGCAATAATTGTGCTTTAAATGATCCAGATCGAGGAGGCGGACGGCCCACGATAATGAAAGACGATGTGCTGTTGAAATTAAAGTACGCATTTTCAGTTGACGCTACAAACGAGGAAGCTTGTCTTTATGCTGGCATCTCTATAAGCGCTTTGTACGTGTATGAGAAGCAAAACCCGGAGTTTAAAGAAGAAAAGAAGCAGTTAAAAACGAAGATGGTTTTAAATGCTCGTGTAAAGGTTTTTAACGACATTTCACAAAATGTTGAAACCGCAAAATGGTTGCTTGAAAGAAAACGTAAGAATGAGTTTGCAACAAAATCAATTCACACCGGCGAAGTATTCACTGGCGAAATGGATCCTGAGCACAAAAAACGTGCAAAAGAGATCCTTAGACAAATGGATGAGGATTAAATCAATTTTAAGCTTATTTTATGGAGCAAAATCAATCAGAAAAGATTTACGAAGCCGCAATTCAATTTAAAAAAGCCATTGAAAAAACAGGGCAAAAACCAACTCAATTTATTTCCTCAACCTCAATTTGCATGAGAATCTTTTATTTATTTCGTAAAGAAGATGAAACCGGCGTTTCGGGAACTGGTTTTGTTGCTGAAGGAGTTGTTTTTTCAACTGGGAAAATTGTTATGAATTGGCTGTCAAAGCTTACGTCTACATGTATTTATGAATCGATAGATGACATTGTAAAGATTCATGGCCATAACAAAAAGACCGAAATACTATGGGAACACGAAGATTATATCAATGAAAAAGGGGAGCCGATTGTTTCCGATGGCAACTGGTATTATACAAATCTCATAACTAAGAAATACATCGGCTGGCTTTCTAATCTTGAAGGTTTATTGAAAATATCAGAATTTTTAAAGCAAAAGTTTGATGCTGAAAATGAAAAGAAAGCTTTGGATGAAATGGAAAAAGCAAAAAATGACCCCTTATATTTCTTAAAACACAATAAATAATGCAAGTACTACCAACGCAATGTAAAAGGCCATCGAGGTCAGTAAAAATAACCGACATGGATCGAGTAGAAAAAGAAGCAAAAGAAATGATAGAACTTTCCAGAATGGCGCTGGGACGTTACCCAAGAGCCTTGGCATTGGCTCATTGCCAAGTTGATCACGCTGACCCTTTGCGTTTTTTTGTTTTTAATAATGGACGGATTATTATAAATCCGCAAATCGATGATTTCATGAAAGAAGAGGGTTTTGTGCGTGATACTGAGGGTTGTTTTTCGTACCCATTCAGGCCTGAGGTTTCGATTAAACGCTATAAAACTTTGAAGGTTTCTTATCAAGAAGTAAAAAAACGTGGTGGCGTTAAAAACAAGGTTGAAGTTGTGGACGGCATGCTTGCCCGCATTTTTCAACATGAATTAGATCATTTTAATGGGAAAAGTATTTATGCTTAAATGTGAAAAACATCAATATCCAAACAAAAAAGCGGCTCAAACTGCTTGCAATAAACGAATGAGTAGACCACGGAAAGCGGACCGACTCAGGATTTATTTTTGCGAACGTTGCCAACGCTGGCATCTAACGTCTCTTTTTTGGCCTGAATTAAAGCGTTTAAGGTAACTTATTTGAAAAAGATTTAAAGGAAAGCTACAATCTGATTGTTTAGCTTTCCTTTATTTTTTTAAAAATCATAAAATTATGACTCTAATTACTGACCGATCAAAAGACTATCGTGGTGCATTACAGGCTGAAAAACTGGCCCAAATCCTTGAAGTTGGAATTGAGGAAACACCGGATACAACAACCGTAACTGTAAGCCGAAAGAATGGAAATGGCAAAGTGCGTGAATGTGCTGGTGAAGATGTACCAGCGGATGATGAGACTGGTTATGTTAAAGGTTGTATTTTTACCGATACAAACGAAACCGATGGCATCAATCCCAACTATATCAATGTCGGAGACGAAACAGGTTGTGAATTTGTGCGCGTTGTAGAATCCGTGGGGGTTGACGATGCGGGGGCTCCAATGCGGAACATTTTACGTGTTGCAAGCGATGTTATTTCAGCTGAAACCGTAACGATCGGTGCAGACGTTTATGAAGTTGAAATTGTAAATACAGATTCAACCGATAATACTGCGAATGGAGATTTTAATAATACAACAAATCCACTTGCTGTTACCGGGGCTGTTGCACGCTACGCAAATTGCACACTTTCAGTTGGAAAATTGATTAGAATTCAAAATGAAATATTGAGGGTAACAGCAAACAATGGCGCTGACGTTACCTTTGCTCGTGGGGCCTCTGGAACAACCGTGGCAACCCATGCTGATGCACAAGATATTTATGTTGGGAATGGGATTGCGGGAGGTTCTACGGTTGCTGTGGGTTTGGTTACTACTTTGACACCAACAGCATTTATGCCGGCTCTCGTTTGGGATATTAATCATGCAGGAACGCTTCACAGAAAAGCAACACAGATCACAGTCAACCACATGCTTTTAGAATCTGCTGACGCTGTAGGTGGCACGGTTGCTGCAGACACAGTTGCAACCACATGTACTGAAACTTTAACCGGAACAAATAACGCATGGGCTGCATCGGCTATGTTCGATGGTAAAGCTGCAGGAGCTCGAAAATTATCGTTATTCACACACACAGTTTTACAGGTTGAGGTTGACCTCGATCTTTTGGTTATTCCTGTAGCATTCGTACCAGTTGGTTTTATTGCTCAAGTTTATAGTTCTGCGGGAGTCTTCAAAGGCACTCTTTCAGATGGAATCACTATCGTGAGCAATCGCATTCAATACGATTTTGCCGGCTCGACAAACGTGGTGGCGACCGATAAAGTTGTCCTTGTTGCTTGGAACTAAAAAACGGCCCTAGAAAGCATCAGTGTCGCGCGGACGGTAAACGCACTCTAAGCCTCAAACCTTATCTTGTAAGGTTTGAGGCTTTTGTTTAATATCTTTCCATGAGCGATATTACCGACAAAGATCTTGACTCACCGGAAATTAGACGATCGATGGGAGCAGAAAGTGTTTTCGGCTTTGCACTTTGTTATTTCCCTGAACTTTTTAAATTTGACGTGCCGAAATTCCATAAAAAATGGTATAGGCTTTTAAGTTTCTTTGATAAAAATACAGGAACTTTTTTTAATTATCTTATTCTTTTAGCGTTTAGGGATTCAGCAAAAACGACCTTAGCAAAAATTAAAGTTGTGCGTGATATTTGCTATAAACGGAAACGTTTAATTGCCTATGTTTGTTATGAAAAAGACAGGTCAGGTGAAGCGCTTTTTGATATTGCAACCTGGCTTCAAACAAACGCATTGATCATTCATGATTTTGGAAATCTTTTTGAATCCGCAAGTTCTGATGATAAAAAACCAGAAAAAAAGACCATAAATAACTTTGTAGCCAGCGGCGTGAGAGTTACTGCATTTTCAATTCGGCAATCTGTGCGTGGGCGTATTTTTGGATTTGAACGGCCTGATTGCTATGTAATTGATGACTTTGAAAATAACGTAACAAAGAAATCCGCTTTAATGACGCGAAAGGTTATTGACTTCCTGAAGGAGTTAATGACTGGACTCGCGGCTGGTGCGGAAGTCATTTTGTTATGTAACCGGATTTCCGATGTTGGATCCGTTCAATGGTTGTTAGACACGGCCCACAAAAATCCAGAGTTTAGAGTCAGTGAGGTGGCAGTGATTGAGGCAGGACGATCAACGTGGCCCTCTAAGTTTGCGTTAACAGACGGTGAAGCAGCTGAAGCAAATAAAGCCAAGAAAGACCCTTCAAAGTTCGTTAAATCGCTTGAATCGCTCAAACGAACCATGAATGCGGACCGAACAAAAACGTTTGAGCAAGAAATGTTAAATGAAGCGTTGACTGTTGGAGATCGATTTTTTGATACTGAAAAGATCGATTTGCGAATCAAAGTTTTACAGGATATTGAGTGGCAAGACAAAGATCCGTCCCTTCCAAATTATCGTAAAAAAGAAGGTGACTGGATTCGATGGGGAGTTTTGAATAAAAATCACATCAACGTTGTCGGTTCCGATATTGCTGAAGGATATGGAAATGACAGCTCAGTTATTGAGGATTTCGATATTACTATAGGCAAACAAATGGCTGAATATGAAAGTAATTTGTGCCCTCCGGAAATACTCGGGAAATATATGATTGAAGAGGGAAAAGCCGGCGGTTATTGTCTGCTTATACCAGAAAGAAATAATGTGGGAGTTGGAACAATCCAATACATAAAAACAGAAAAATATTTAAATCTTTATCGCGAAAAAACTGTCGACAAAATAAGCAATCAGCCTGTGAAAAAATATGGATACCACACCAATGGCCACACAAAACCCATTATGCTTTTTGATTTTAAAAGAGATTTTGAAGCTGGTCTGATTGAAATAATGTCCATTTCTCTTTTAAGGGAAATGAGAGCGTTTACAAATTCAGATGTTGTTTATGCAAATTTTGATCCGGAAGCTTCAAACCATTTTGACCGGGTAATGGCTGCCTGTATCACTTGGCAGGGTCGAAATGTGAAGCAAATAAAAGGTTTCATTGTATAAACCATTGTGTAAAAAACAACAAAAAGTTAATATTCATGCGTTTAATAAAACACTCCAATGATCAAAATTATTAACCGTTCTGAGGGAAAACATTTATATGATTTAGATAGATTTCACGCAAGACTTTCTGATGAATATTTATCGGATAAAGAAGATCCACAAACGAAATTTGTACAAGAACAATTTTTAAAAGACACCACTGAAAAAGGGCTTGAACGTTTGAAATTATTAAACATTTCATATTCAATCCCATCACTTATTACAGAAAAGTTTTCGGATTATATCGGACAACCGATCACAACACTAAATGTAGATTTGGATGATTATGTTTCGGCTTTTATTTGGGGTGGTTTGTGTGTTTTTAGACCTAAAGTTATAGATGGAAAATTTGTTATAAATTATGCCGCTCCGGATGAATACGTTATTTATGATGACGGCACAGAAAAATTGTTTACTTACTATGAGGTTTTCGATGAAAACGACAACATGAAAACCTACATTTTAGAGGAAGCTTACAGCAAAAACATTGTAACAAGAAAGCTTTTTGAAGTTTCAAAACTTCAAACAAACAAAGATTATTCAGTGCAAGGGACTCAAGTCCAATTAAACAGCATTGTTTCAACAAAAGATTTAAAGGAAACTGAAACATTACCGAAAATCCTAACAAGCCCTCTGGTCGTTGTTCACAACCGGAAATTACGTGGTGTTAAATATGGAACCTCTGAAATTAAAAAGATTCAAAGCCTCATTTCATCAATTGAAATTCAAGCAGTAAATATTCAAGACCAGTTTTTAAAACATTTACAGGCAAAATTGGCATTACCGATAAGTGCAATGAAAGTTGACGGTGAAGGCAAAGCCAACGTTAGAGATCTTGAAGCTTACGGAATGGAAACAGGCGATATTTTGCCATCATACATAACGAATTCAAACCCTCTGATTGATAAAGCTTTCGATCAGATTGAGGATTTTTTGAGGCAAATTTGTGCGATTGCAACATTGCCAACAGAATTTATGGGGTTGAAGGATGGTGGCACCGCAGAAAGCGCTGATACAAAAAGAATTCGCCTTGTTTCATTCATAAAAAAAATAGAGAAAATTCGCTCTAAGTTTGAGGCCGGTTTTAAAAAACTTGAAGAAATAAGGAAAGCGTGGGTGCCAGGTGAAGCAGACCAGGAATTTAAAATAATATGGCCCTCTATTTTTCCTGACGATCCTCAAGTTTTGGCAAACGAATTGATGACAGCACAAGATGCTAAATTGATTTCAAACCTTAAAGCCATCATGAAGTTCCAGGGGCTTAATGAAGAGGAAGCCCTTGCAGAACAAAAAATCATCAATGCCGAACAAGCAACCATTGATACAAACGCAATTCCGAACTAATTATTATGGATTTAATAACCGATAAAGAAAAACTTGCGGATGTAAATGACCCTTCAAAAGAAGCTGCGCATGTTTATGATGATTTAATTGCCACTTTTATTTTAATTTCAACATCGGAAAAAAGCAGAAAAGAAAAGTTTGTTTTGATTGAAAAGTGGCGAAATAAAATAAGAACTTACAACACAAAATTTGCTGAAGAAAAAACGAGGCAAATTTATTTAAAATATTCAGGGGATGCTTTTAATGAAGCAAAATCTTTTATTGATGAGATTGATGTAAAAAAAAAATTATTGATCGGCCAAAAAGAAGAACTGGAAAACTTAGCACAGCAATTAGAAATTGGCTTAAACAAACGTTTGGACGCTTTAACAGAACAAGCAAAACAACTTGCACTCAGGCAGGATTTAACGAAAATTCAGGAAAAAAAACTGGGATATAAAGACGCTACTGACCGAACACAAATAACACCTAAAAAAGCGGTTAAGAATCTTCTTTTTACGAATAAAGAAGGGAAAATTGTTTCAATGCAATCGGTCATGAAATTTACCGTTGGTGACCAACTTTGGTCAAATATTACCACCGCACAAAGAACACAATGGCTGCTTTTGGGGTTCATTTACGGCACGCATATTTCAGTTATGGATGACAAAACAACCATTATTTGCCGTTCATTAAATTTAACACGCCGCGATTTAAGAAAAGATAAATTGCCACCCATGCACAACGGTTGTCGATCAAAAATAAAACTTTCAAAAGAAGGATGGGATGAAAGTGTCTTTTTAAAAAACTTTAAATAAATACGTCAATGGCGCCGCCCGCCCCGGGAAAATTTGAAATTTCATTTTTTGACGTGCGTGGTTTTTATTTTCTAAAATGAATTGTCATTTTTCGATGGCTTTAAATACACAAATTCCGATACCGTATCAATACCCTATCGATACTAAACGGCAAAAACGGCATCTCTAAGGTAAAGTTACAGTTAAAGGTAAAGGTAAAGTTTAAGGTTAAGTTATATTAAAATAATAGGTGTGCCATTTCTTTTTTTTTAAAAGTAAATTATGATTCCGCTGATTTAATTCAATCCATATGGCTCAAAGATGCGAAAAAATAACTTTTTCAAGTATTAAAAAAAGCATAACAGAAAGCGAAAGAATGAAATTCGCCATCCGAACATTTCATTATTTGCCAGCGTTTTTAATTTACGGATTGTCGTTAATTTTCATGCTCAAAATCTCGCAAATTATACTGCAATGGCATTTTTAATTTGTGCAAGTTTTTTTGAAATGATAAAGTACTGACGCTATCACAACACCTGCGTGCATGGGAAGCACGTTAAATTATTTTTTAAAACCCTACGCTTATGGCTGGCGAATCAGTCGAAAAAACCGGTGAACAAGTTACAGAGGAGGCTAAAAAAGCCGCTGAGGCAACCAAAGCAGCCGATGACGCTGCAAAAGCTGCTGCAGAGGCAGAAAAACAGAAAACCGTACCTCATCAAGCCTTTCATGAAGAAAGGGAAAAACGGAAAGAGGCTGAAGCAAAACTGAAAAAAATGGAAGATGACAGAATTGCTGCAGAAAAAAAAGCCCAGGAAGAAAAAGGGGAATTCAAAACTCTTTACGAAAAAGAACAAGCTCGTGCGAAGCAACTTGAAGAGGACCTTACTGGAACCAAAACACGGTTAACTGATTTTGAAAAACAGGCTACTGAGCGAATCAAAAAAGGACTTGAAACAATCAAAGTTCCTGAAGATAAAACAATGGTTGAAACTCTCCTGCAAGGCAGGTCTCTTGCAGAACAAGAAATAATTTTGCCAAAACTTTTAGATAAATTTGGCACCCCTCAAAACATAAACGCTGGTGGGAATGGCGGGGGCAAAGGAGCACAAGCAGACGATCAGGCCACAAAAGCAGCTGAAGCTGCGAAAAATGGTGATATTTTTGGCCTCATTGCTAACGCTCCGGCGGCAAGCTAATCAGCATTAATCCTTTAAAAAATATTAATCTATGGCAAAAGAAGCATCCTACGATTACGTTAATGTGGTCCGTGATTTATCCGGAGCATTTACCGAAATTGTAAAAAAAATTCCAGTACTTGCTGCTTTAGTCGGCGCGCCCCTTATGGGACTTGACGGTAAAGCATTGAAAGCAACCTCGACAAAGCATGAATGGCTTGAAGATGTTATGTCGCCTTTGGGTTGGACTGTAAACGGAATAAGAAACACATCCGGTGGTACTCTTGTGCTTACGAGCACAACAGGGGTAAAAGCTGGCATGATTCTCGGTTTTGAGTCTGCACTTGGAGCATCAAAAAGTGTTCAGTTGGTTGTTACTGCAGTAACAAACACAACAGATCTTGCTGTGTCAGTTTACGGTGGTTCAACGGACGTTCAGCTGGTAGCAACAGACGTTGTAAAACTGATTTCTCAACCAAAAGGTGAATCAAGCGAAGCAGATCCATCAGACGGTTATGAACCAACAGTTGAGTATAACTATACGCAAATTTTCGACCGTACAGCAAAGGTTTCTTTGACTGCTGAAATTGTAAAAAAATACGGAATTGAAAGTGCGCTCAATTACCAGGTTCAAAAAAAGTTGCGTGAGCTTGCTTACGAACTTGAAAATGCGATTATTTATGGTCGACGTGTTCAAAGGACCGGCGATACAGGATTAACTCGCGGAACATTCGGTGGTCTTCTTTATTTCCTTGAAGCAGCATCTGGAAATGAAATTGACGCATCAAGCAATCCTATCACAGCGGGCATCCTCAATGATGCTTTTGAGTTAGGTTATGCGAACGGTGCAGACAACCTTAAAACGTTGGTTTGTAACACAAACCAGGCGCGAAAGGTTTCTGGATTCAATACCAGTGGAAATAATCCAGTAATTATGCGTGACGAAAAAACAGCTGGCAGTTACGTTATGCAGTTTGTTGGAGATCTTCCAGTCGGTCAAAATGGTATGGTTTCTCAGATCGTTGTTGATCAAGCTTTCCCAAAAGACAAGATTGCAATTATCGATAGTTCAAAGGTTGGCATCGTTCCTCTCCGTGGTTTTACGGATAAAGATGCTACCCCAAACGGTGCAGATTATGTTGCACGCCGTGTGCTTGGAGAGTTAACACTCCAACTCAAAAATGCTGCAAATAGTCATGTTTTGATCAGCGGATTGTCCCTTTAATCAGCCATCAAACAGTAACATTGAAAAGAGGCTTTATTCAAGCCTCTTTTCTTTTGGATTTTTTTATAATAAAATTATAATTGTTTTATTCGTATAAAAAACTTAATTATGGCAGTTAAATATTTTCAGAGCAAAATCGGAAATGTTGTGAGTAATGGAAAAACAAAGGTGAAATTTCCAATTGCTGTTATTGCAATTTCTGATGAGAAACAGATCGAACTTTTAAAAACATCTGCAAATGTGAAAGAAATTACTGCAGAGGAAGCACAGGAACTTTATCCAACTGTTTTTGTTGATATTGATGGGGATTCAACAGAAACAACCGGTGATGATGGCGAAGGAACAAAGGCCGTTTTAGTAGATGAGGCCATTGATCTTGGCATTACACAAAAAGAACTGAAACAAGCAAAAAATCGTGCACAGCTTATTGAACTCGTAAAAAAAGCTAGACAGGCAAAAGCTGAAGAAGAAAAAATCAAAACAGGAAATACACAGGAATAAAATTACTAAATTTTAATAATTTAGTAGTTTTTAGTAATATTCATTAACTTACAACAAAATGTCAGACCCACGAAAATCTAAGGATAAAGAACAATATATTAAAAATCAAAGCGTGGCTGCGGTTGCTGTTTACCCTGCAGCAATTACTATTCCTGCAGGTGGTGCGGGAGTTGTAGTTAATTTTTCACTTCCTAAACATCCAATTTCAAACGCCGGCGGTACTGATGTCGGCACCGGGAGCGATACGTCATTGGAAATTACTGCTGGTGATGTTTTTACAACACAAGTTCCGTTCAAGTACGATGCTGAGTTGGCAAATGGAGAATATTATGTTGATCATTTAACTGGCATGGGGCGTGGGAAAAAAGCCACTTCAAACGTAACAATGACATGGAGCTACAAAATTTTTGAATTAAACGTAAATTTACAACCCATTGATCACCCAAAGAAACAGTCCGCCATTACTCCGAGTGACGACACAGATTTAACCGGAATTGTTACTAAGGGAATCATGATTTTTGGTTTAGTAAGTGGACTCACGGCAACCTTGAACATTCAACTTGAAAACGATAGTGAAGCTCAAGCATTACCATTTTTAAGCAATGGACAACCTTATATTTTTTATCCTGGAAAATTTAAGAAAATCACAGCAACAGGAACAAGTGTAAATGGCGCTACAATCTACGGTTTAGGTGACTAATTATTTTACCCTTTCCAGTTTATGTTTGCACCCTGGGTTGATCGATTACTTTTATACGAAACGAATGAATCATCAAAAATATACGACTTCTCCTCTCTGTCAGTCGGCGCCTTTGCGAGCCCTCTCGGATTCACCCTAGAGCGCGCTTCAGTAGCTGGATACGAGAATGGCAATAACGCTTTTATAGTTGACGGTGCAGCCATAAATCAAGCTCGTATCGCGCAAATTGGGAGCCATAGAGGTCTTCGAATGGAAGGTCCGACAACGAACATGATCACCTCCAATCCTCGTGCTCCGCAGTCATGGGCGCTCGGCCCGGCGAGTGGAACGACTACAGGGAACGCTGCGGCGGGTCCTGATGGATTAACTCTCGCGGCTCTTCATGCGATTAACTCGGGAGGATATTCTAAGTATTTCGGCGGGTTAACCCTCTTGGCAGCTCGGTACACAGCCTCTGCATGGCTAAAGAAGAACTCATTAGACTCATTCCAGATAAATCCATTCTCTACCGGAAACCACGGATTTGGGGGAACACTTGCCGCGGCATGGTTACGATATTCGAACGAATACATAGCAGCGGCCACCATATCAGGGGGATTCATAGCAGCTGATGGTCGAAGCAGTGGTGTGGCGGCTGGTGCGCGTAACTACTATTCAGACCTCCACCAACTCGAAAAAGGGCCACTCTCATCTTATACGAATTCTTCACGAGCGGGGGAACGTGCGTACATACTCGGCGCTCCGCATGTGGCAAACGGTAAGTTACGACCTACCACTGAATGGTATCCGACTATCTCGGCTGCGGGAGCACAGACGTGGGGAATGGGGAATCTTAGACCGTGGACTTTAGACGCTTCAAACTATGTTGAGATCATCATAGGTGGAACGTGGCATAGATATGTGAAGGTGTGTGTAGGAGGTACGTCTGAACTTCTAAGCACGCCACTTCCTGACTGGTCGGTTATGGACTCTTTGAAGTTCTATGTGTCTGCTGGTAACGGAGTACCGACTGGCTGGTACGAGCACAACGGCGGTGCACGGACTTCACTCGGTACAGGTACTACAGACATGGATCCTCTTCTTGTTGGGGAGTCGACCATCGACTTCTTTTGCAATGGAACATCAAATCAACTTCAAGGACTCATTAAGTCAATCTCCTTCGCGCTATGAAGCACATACCCACATCATTCATCTACGTAAGCCCTACAGGCGGCGCAAGTGCCACTGGGACGAAGAACGACCCGGCGTCCTTCGCACGGGCAAAACAACTTGTCGTTGCAGGTGGCGCTATGCCTCTCGTTTGGCTTCTTGGTGGGGTTTATACGATGTCGGAATTTTTAGAGTGGACAGACACGGAATCATCCGTGAATGCGGGGAGATATGTGAAGATTTCAAATTACCCCGGGGAAGTTGTGAGTGTATCAGGTGGCATACCTATTACTGGTCCATGGACTGGGCCAGACGCTAATGGCGTATATTCTAAGTCATTTACCGGAACAACGCGTAACTTGTGGGTGAACGGGTTACGGTGTCCCCGAGCAAAAAAGATCTATGGAACTGACCCACCAGGTCCAAATTATTCACCAGGCTGGATTGAAACTGCGGTAGGCTTCGACTCATACACTCTCGCCACTGGCGTGACGTGCACAATCTCGAACGGAACACCGGGAGTTGTGACACTTAATGGCCACGGATTAACGACGGGGTCAGTGGTCCACTTCACGACTACCGGGGCGCTTCCGACAGGGCTTACGGCCTATGTCCAAGGAAATACAAACCGTGTGGTCTATTACGTGAATGTGATCAACGCGAACACGTTCAGCCTAGCGCTCACGAAGGCCGATGCAATCGCGGGGACTGTTATAGCGACCACTTCCGCAGGTAGCGGAACACATACATGCGTACGGTACACACCTGACACCTCTATAGCATCCACGGCACGGCCAACAGACGTTGAGATTTTTGCTTCCGAGATGGGACTATGGAAGGTATGGAGGCTTCGAGTAGCCAGCGTGAATGGCCACGAAATCACGATTCGGGAGATAGACTGGACTAACGCTCATAGTCACGGCGCTCCGTTCGTGGTGACGCACAGATCAATTATCCATATCGAAAACGCAAAAGAATGGGTGCAACTGGGTCAAGGATATTGGTATCACGACCGTGTCGCGAATATTATCTATTATAAGCCAAGAACTGGCGAAGTGATGGGTACAGTGAGCGTCGTGGCGGGGAATCTTGAGACCTCCATGAAGTTCAACGGGACACCGGATAATAAGGTGCACATGAGAGTAGCCGGCATTATCTTCGAGTATTCTACATGGCTTCTTCCTGACACCATGGGATATAACACCGTTCAGTCAGGCGTCCATGGATATCATACTGGCGTGGCTGGGGAGACCTTCCTACAGATGCCAGGAATGATCGAACTGGAACATGCTGACGTTGATTTTCCGGGGTGTTTTGTAAGAAGGACAGGCAACGCGGGGATAAGATTCAAAGATGGATGTGTAGAAGACCGAATTAACGACACGACTATAACCGATATCGGAGGCAATGGAGTGACGAATGGAACGGTACAGAGCCTTACCGATTACACGTCTCCCGCTGAAAATACAAAAAATAAGAATCTTAAAGTTCTTAACTGTACCATTACGTGGTGTGGCATGGATTTCTGGGATGGGTGCGGCGTGTTCGAGACGGTGGCCGGGTCAACAGAAGTGGCACAATGCGACATTAATAATATCGCCTATTCGGCTGGCTCTTTCGGGTGGTATTGGGGGCTTTCGGATATCAGCATGGATGCAGCCAGTATGGATTTTCATCATAATAAAGTTATCCGAAGCAATCAGAAGTGTGGTGACGGTGGTCCGATATACACACTGGGTCATCATCCAGGCGGACGCGTTCATGATAACTACTTTGAACGTGAACAGTGGGGCCACATGCAGCCTATTTACCACGATAATGGAAGCCGAGGATTCACCACTACAAATAACGCAGTGAAGACGAACGGTGACGCTTCAACTAAATGGCTCTACATTAACGCTTCTATGCCAGCTCAAGCTGTCTACAACATAGTCACTGGGAACTACTACGATGTCGGTACAGCGGGCTCTTATTCACCTACTAATACAGTATCAGGAAACATTGTTGGGCCTTTTGGTCCTGAAGCTTTGGCGATTATCGCTAATGCTGGAAGAAGGTAATTTTTATTTTTTATTAAAACAAAATGCCAACATCGGAAATTGCACAACTTGGAAGCTATGGATTAATCGGAGTAATGCTCGGATTGATTTTACTGGTTGCGGGAGTTGTTTTGCTCCTTTATAAGATCGTATCAAAACATATTCATCATAGTACTCAAGCGGCACTAAAAAGCATTCAGGTCATGGAAAGGCTTGCGGTTATGATTGAAGCAAAACTTTAAATCTTTAAAAGAGTATTTTTTTATGAAAAAATTTACAACAAAAATTAAAATGGTTCTTTCAAAAATTTGGGAATATTTACGAAAAACATTTTTTAATTTAAAGGAGTTAGAGAGCATAATGCAAACCTTTTTGACAAATTTAATTGTTGATGAGTCGATAGCACACGCTATGAATGTTATAATCAACGGTGATTTCTCAAGAATGACATTGCTGGCTTTTGTTACCGCGATTGGAAGGACATTTTTAAAAGCAATTTGGCAGGTTGTAAAGGTCCAAATCTTAACGCTAAAAAACACTAAAAACTAATTATTATGGCACTAAATACCGAACCTACATATAGCACATGGGATCAATTTAAAAGATATACCCCTGTTTCAACTCAAACAACAATACTTGAAGCAGTATGGAAACCGTTTGCTTTACGTGCTGAAAAAATACTGGATTCTCATGTTACGGTTCCAACTTGCCAAAGATATTTATCGACTCAAAATTTAAAATTCCCAATAAAAGATGTCAACGGAGCAAGCATTATTCCTGACGACATAACACTTGCGGTTATTGAAATAACAAGTGATTTGATTTTAAAGGGAGATCCAACGGCATCAAGCGGGCTCATTGATACTTCCGAAAACTGGGACGGTGGTGGTTATTCAGTAACAAAACAGAAAAAAGCAGTGTCCTCCTCTGAAGATATTAAAATTGAAATGCCGCCTTTGGCAAAAAGACTTTTAAGGCCTTGGACAAATAAAGTGGCTTCATTAACATACTAAAAATGGCCTTCCTAGATGCACTTCAAGATACAGTGACGATTTCATCAGTAACAACCGGTTTTAAATCCGGTGATACTATCGGACAAGAAGTAAAAACCTTAACGACACTTTACAGCAATGTGCCCTGCAGAATGAACGTTGTTTCAACTTCTGGTGGATTTAAACTTCAAGAGCAACAGGGGAAACAAGAAAATTTTAAATATCTCCGGGTACTTCAAATGAAACCTGAGCACAACGGTGCTAATCGAGGAGACAAGGCTACTGTGAATGGAATTGAATATACCATTATGCAAAAAATAGAGGTTCGCGGAAGGACATCGGCAATCCATCATGTTATTTATTACTTAGAAGAACTCAAATAATATGGGCATAGTTCTTACGGAACAATACAGACGTTTTAGGAGAAGTCTCATGCAAAAACTTGCAGAGGCTGCCTTTATTTTAGAAGGAGAAATGCACAGAATAGTCGCCATTGATACCGGGGATTTAAATCGATCTATTATGTCCGGAAATGTTATTGATCGAGGAAATCTTTTTTCTGTAGACGTTGGTACTGAAGGGATTTTTTACGCTGATTATGTTGAGCTTGGAGTGGGAGCGGTTTATAACTATCATCGACGTGAAGGTGGGAATCGTCCTGTCGTTTGGGTTGGAAATGGACAACATTTTATTGAAAGAAGTTTACAAGCAAAATACGGTGAAATTATGGCAAAAATACGTGAAGCCAGGATAAGCTAACAATTTTTTATATGATCGAAACAGATTTAAGAACCGAACTTTTAAGCAATGCTGCAGTAACAGCTATTATTGGAACGCGGATGTTTCTAAAAGCTCCAGTTCATACCCAAACACAATCATACGTCACTTTTCACAGGCAATATAAGCTTAGAGACATGGTTAGTGAAAAAAACGTTTTTAAGGTTGTTGCATTTTCGCAAGACATGTTAGAGCTTGAAAATCTATGTGCGGCAATTATTAATGCCCTCGATACAAAAACCGCTTTGAATACAAATCAATATTATTCAAATAGCCTTGTTTCACAAATTGACGGCCCGCAAAAACTGGATGATGGTTTTTTTTGGAGCATGATGACTTTTGAATTTAAGCATTCAATTTAATTGTGCTTTAAAAATGATTCTGTTAATCTTTTGGCATGAGCACCAAAAAGAATAAAAAAACGTCTAAAATCGAAAGAAAAGGACTCTCAAAGAATTTAGAGCGCACGTTTTATGATAATGGGGTGGCTCCTTTAAACATTGATAGCAACGCCTCACGCGAGGGCGTAAAATATTGCGTTTCCTTTCTTGCAGATCAACTTTTCAGAGGGCAATTCTACAAGACGGGTCAACAAATAGTGCTCTCTGAAAACGACGCGAAAGCGTACTCCAAACGGTCCAGTCTCAAGATTGAACCTATGGAAAAATAAATCCTTAACCAATTTTTACGATGGGCGCAATAAACGAAAATGCACTGAGTAAATTTATCGGGATTCTTGAGGTGGCACCATACGCTACACCTTCATCTCTCGTTAGAATTGCATCAGTACGCGGCCTCGTTGCTAACTACGACAACGAATCAAAAAAGGTCGAAGTTAAAGCTGACGATACCGGAACGGTCTTTAAAGGCTTTCAGCCTGAGGCGAAAATCGAAGGATCATTTCTTGAAAATGTAAATCGAGATTTGATGAGCTTGTTGCTTGGAGGCAATCCATCCGACACTGCAGGATCTATTGTAAACAACCATTCGCAAGTAATTGCTGCTGGTTGGGCTTACAATAAATTTATTCCTTTCGATAAAGCGAATGGAAATGGAACTGTTCCAACTATCGATTCTGTAACTGGATCAGTAGATGGTGCCTTGGTTTCTGAAACCGATTATTTCTTGGGTAGAAATGACAGTGGCGACTGGGGAATTTTTGTAAAAGATTCCTCAACCGTTACAACTCTTGCGCAAACTATTACGGTGCAATTTGATTACACACCAAACGCAAGTGAAAACATCACTTTCCCTTTAACCTTTACGGAATCTCCTCGTCTGTACGTTAAAATCACAGCCGAAGATGAGACTGGCAAAGAAAGAGTTATCATCCTGGATGATGCAACTTTTGAAGGAACTTATGGCATTGAGTTTCTTGACATTGGTGAAGCTGGTGACCTTAAGGGAACAACTTTTGTTTTCATGGGGAACAAAGGCTCAAACCTCATCATGCAAAACGAAATACTTTAAGCCTCAAAACTTATAGTAGAAAAAGAGTCGGCATTGTCCGGCTCTTTTTTTTAAAGTAAAATCAATGCATGGAAGAACTTTTGAGAAAAAAATTTAAGCTAGAAATCGAATTTTTCGGACGGTTCCGAAAACCAAAAGTAATGCAGTTTGAATTTTATCAGGGGACTTTGCGGGAACTTTTAGAAATGAAAAGTAAAATATCTGATCCGAAAGAGCTGGACAACTGGCTTGCTGATTTTTTAATGTCAAAAGTAAAGGGGCGTGATAAACTCACGATGAATCTTTATTGGCAACTCACCACACGCAGAAAAAACGACATTATTCAATTTTTGGTTAAAACTTTTGGAAAAAACTTTTTCGTAAAATCTGAATCGCAAGATAGATCTCCCGCAAGCGCAATGATATGTTTTGTTCTCGAATTCACGAATGAAACGATTGAGTCGCTCCTAGAAATGACATGGGAGCAAATAGAATTCATTATTGAGGGGGTTGTTTGGAACATAAATGCCAAAGATCCAAAAGGACGTGAAAAAAATGATCGAATGATGAGAATGAGGGAGCTGAAAGAGAAATTTACTGATACGGATACCGATGAAAAGCTGGCACGGATTGAAGAAAAAATGAAAAGTAAAAAACTTAAAAAATAATTTATGGGTGATTTTGCAGAGGAAATGAAAGTGTCAATTATCGGCGATGCGCGCGATATTGACAGGAAAGTCCAGGAAACTAGCGCAAAATTGAAAACATTTCAAACACAAGCTAATCAGCAAGGACAGGTCAGGTTACGTGTAACCATTGCTGAACTTGAAAGCAAAATTGCTGAAGCAAGAAAAAGGCTTACGCAATTTAAAAAAGATGGTGACACCGCTGGCGAAATAAAGGCCCGGCTTGAAATAACCGGCTTACAACAAAACAAGAACAATGCCACAAAGATTTTAAGGGATTTATCAAAAGATGCCACTGAGACAGGAACATCGTTTTTTAGCCTCAATAAAATTGTTGTGGATGCTATAAAGGCTTTTGGAGCTTTCACGCTAATTAGGAAGGTTGGGGACGCTCTCCGTGACTCTTTCGATGCTGCTGTGAGTTTTGAAAGTGCTTTTGCCGGCATTAAAAAAACAGTCGATGCAACGCCAGCTGAATTTACAGCAATGGAAAATTCAATAAAAAGTTTAGCAACGCAAATTCCGGTTACTGTTGAAGAACTATCGAAAATAGGTGAAAGCGCCGGGCAGCTGGGCGTTAAAAAAAAGGACATTATTGAATTTACAAAAACAATCGCTGCTATCGCAGCATCAACAAACTTAACAAGTGATGCGGCTGCAACTTCTTTTGCTAGGATTGCAAATATTTTTCAGCAACCCATTTCAAAGGTTGAAAATTTAGCATCGGCGGTTGTTGAATTGGGAAACAATTTTGCAACAACGGAAAGTGAGATCGTGAATTTTACAACAAATATTGCTGGTGCCGGTAAAGTAGCAGGATTAAGCACAGCTGATCTTGCCGGGATTGCAACTGCATTCACATCGGTCGGTATTGAATCAGAGGCGGGAGGTACAGCAATTTCTAAGGCCCTTCAATCAATCGCTGATGCGGTTCATGAAGGAGGAAAAGACCTGGGGAATTTTGCCAACGTTGCGGGAGTATCAGCAAACGATTTTGCAAAACTTTGGCGGTCAAATCCCGCAAAAGCTTTTGATCTTTTTGTGCAAGGCCTTGGAAAATCTGGTGAAGATGCTGCTGCAGTACTTGAGGGTTTAGTCGGTGGTGACGTTCGTTTAAAAAAAGCTTTCCTTTCGGTTGCTGGAGCCGGTGATTTACTTACTCGGGCAATAGACACATCAAATCGGGCCTTTACAGAAAACACAGCTTTAACCACTGAAGCAAATAAAAGATATGAAACCACCGAAAGCAAATTAAAAATGCTTGATGGACGTTGGAATAATTTGAAAATTGCAGTTGGGAATTTTTTGAAAACTGCGGCGGTTCCTGTACTTGAATTTTTGGTTACACTTGCTGAAGCTTTGGGTGGCGCTAAAAATGAACTTTCAACCTTAGCCGACATTATAAAAACAGCTGGGATTGTACTTTCAACGTATTTCTCACTTACGATCCTGAGCAAAATTGCATCCGGATTAAAACTTTTAGACGTTGCCCTGGGTGGGGTTTCAAAAGCTTTTACAACTGCGGCTACCACCGGTGGCACGATGGCGGGCGTTTTGAATTCATTAAAAGTTGCGTTTGCAGCCCTTCTTTCAGGTCCTGCTTTACTGGTTGGGGCGTTGAGTGTTTTGACTTTTGGTTTAATTGCAACTTTAAACAAAGAGGAGGAGCTAAGAGTCGCCACTGAAAATTTGAAACAAACATTGAATGATAATTTTAAAGTTCCTAGCCTCGATGGTGTAAATCAAAAATTCCAAAGTCTTTTGGACACCGCACATCAAGTCAATCAAGAAATTTTAAAAATTCAAGCGGGTGGTGGTGATTCAGGGATTTTAGCCGCTGGGCCAACACAAGCAAATGGAATAACTGCATCAAACGACATTACAGCCTCAACGGACATCACTGCAGGATTAAATGATGCGCAGGGGCCATCCTTATTTGGTGGGGCGGTGACTGATAGCGGATTTGCGGAAACCGTAAGAAAATCAGCGGAAAACGTTGCACTTTTGAGACAGGAAACTGATACCTTACTTTCGAGTGTTGGTTTAACAAAAGCAGAAATTAAAGATTTCACATCGCAACTCGGTCTTTTCAGTGGAGCAACAGAGCTGAGCGCCGCTGATCAAGATCTTATCCGAACAAAAATTGCTGAGGTCAGCCCGCAACTTGAAGTCGCAGCTGAAGATTTCGGAACTGCGGTTGAAGAAATAAGGGGAAAAAGTGGAGATTGGACATCGGCAATAAATAAAGTTGTTGAAAAGAACAAAAAAGAATACGAAAAAAATGGGCAAAATGCAGAGGAAATGGTCAAAACCATAGAGGAAAAATATGTTGCAAACGTTGCTAAATCCGGTGACCTTGGAGAAGCCGCTGCAATTGCTTACGGATCAGGATTTGACACCAATCGAACAATAGCCGCAATGCAGGCGGGCGTGGGAGCAGTAACTGACGAAATGCTTTTGAAAGAGTTGGTTGCTGCAGAAAGATCCGGTGACCATGGAAAGGCGGCGGGATTATTACTTGCTTTGGGAATTGGAAGCCCCGCAAATTTAGCAGCTGTTGCAAATAACAGCAACAACTTAAATAAATCAATTATTAATGCTTTTGAGGCTTCAAAGGGTGCAATTTCGGCAACCGGTAAATCGTCAGGTGCCACCCTGATAAGTGGTATTATTGCGGGAATCAATCAATATATTCCTAGCTTAAGTTCACTCTTAAATAATATTGCTAAAAGCCTTGGTGGCCTTGCTTCATTTGCGGGCGTTTTCGGGAGTGCCGCCACTGCAATTATTGGTCCGGAAAAAGTTGCTGCAGCACAATCATTTTTCGCACAAATTGGAAACAAAGCTGCATCGCTTCAATCACAATTCAATAATCTTAAAGCGGCTCCGGTTGCTTCTGGTGGCGGTGGTGTTCCTTCTTATAAAGGCGGCGGTGGCGGCGGAGGTGGTAAAAAAGGTGGTGGCGGTGGCGGTGGAGCGGATAAAGCGGAAGCAGAGGCGAAAAAACAAGCACAGGAAGCCGAAAAAGCTGTTGACGATTATACGAAAGCAATCGAAACAAATAATAAGGCTGCTAAAAAATTACGTGATGATACGGTCGATTTTTATCGTGATATTGTTAATTCTATTGAGGAGGCAAAGGAAAAACAAACCGATCTTACAAATGAACTTACGAAATTTAAAACTGAGCAACAAACGGATTTTGCGGTTGAGTCTGCAAAAAGAAACATTGATCTAACTGAAAGAAAACTTGAGCTCGAAAAAGATTTAAAAGATGCAAAAGATGATTTAGCAAGCATAGATGCCACCGAAAATCCTGCTGACGCTCAGCAAAAACAACAAGATGCACAAGATAAAATCTTAGAAATTCAAAAGAAAATAAATGCTGTAACTGATGAACAAGCAAAAATTCAAACTTATTTATCGAGCTTAACGACCGATACAACTGCTGCACAAAAGGCATACGATGATGCCGTTGCAACTGGAAATGCAGAGCAAATAAAAGCTGCAAAAATTGCCCTGGATAAAGCTACTATTGATAAACAGATTTTTGCTGAATATACAGAGGCTCAAAGAAGATCTACTCTTTCAGAATTTGAGCAAAATCAGTTAAAACTACAAGACAAAATCAAGGAAAAAGAAGATGAGATCAATGCGGAGATTGCAAAACAACAGAAAATTATTGATATTCAAAATCAATTTTTACAGCTTCAAAATGCCACCTCTGAGGAGGACATGGCGAAAAAACAAGCACTCATTGATCTTGCTACCGGTGATGAAATTTTAAGCCAGGAGCAAAGGCAAGCAAAGCTGAAAGAGCTTGGATTTAATGATTTAACGATTGATCAGCAACTTGACCTAATTAAACAAGTTCAAAAAGCAAACGCCCTTGCAGTTGAAACGAAACAGGTTGAAGATCAACAACTTGAATTGTTGAATACAAAAAATAAATATCAGGATATGGCTGAGCAATATCACGGCGAAAGTGTGGATAAAATGAAAGCAAAAACAGAGGAGTTAATCGCACTCATTCAGAATGCTCAACAGGAACAAATAAAATTAAATGCACTCCGTGGGGCCGCTACTGCAGCACAAAATGCCACCACGAACACCACGAATTTAAACGTCAACAATAACATAAATGGACAAGTCGACCTAGAGGGCGCTATGAATTCAGCCCTTAACAAAGTAAAATAAATTTATGATAGGAAAAAACTTTATTTTTGATGGCGTTGCAATTCCATATACTACTGCTGAAGGAGTAGCAGCGGGATGGTATGCAGACGTAAAATGGCCAGGGGTTTCAACCAGAAATTTCATTACATCTCGTCAAGATTTTCATGGAACAATTTCAAATCCTACTTTTGCTGAAGGGAAAATGATTGAAGTTCGAGGGGAAATATTTTCAGCGGCTAAAACCACACGCGGGAGCGTTAAAAATATTATCGCAAACCTTTTTAAGATTGAGGATTTTCCTGCAGAGGATAATGAACTGAAAAAATTAGAATTTACCGATGATGACAATACCGACTGGTTTATTTGGTGTAAGGTTTATTCTATGCCTGAATACGACCATGAAAGAGGCGAGCCGATTATAACTTTTTACTGCCAGCTTTACGCTCCTGATCCGCTTCTTTTATCAACAGATCTGCAAACAGCAAGCGGCATCTATGGCTTATGGGGTGGGCTTACTTTGCCTGTTGAACTTCCTGAACAACTCAGCGGAGCTATAAACCCTGTTACTTGCGTGAACAATGGGAATTTTGCTGCAAAGGCAGTAATAACAATCACCGGGGCCGTTGAAAATCCAAAGATTTTTAATCTTACAACCGGGCGATTTTTCCAAATAAACACATCGATGGTTGACGGCGATATTTTGATTGTTGACACTGAAGAGGCAACGGCAACCCTCAACGGCGTTAACGTTTTAGGGGCGCGAGGCGATGGCTCAAACTGGCTTTTTGTGAATTCAGGTACAAACTATTTCCTTTTAGCTGGGGATAATTTTGATTTTGATGATCAGGGTAAAGCAACAATCGAAATCGAGTGGTACCATACTAAGATAGTTTAACCGCTAAAAATATGGATATTGTTTTGAAGGTTTCAACAGATTACACACGCGAAAACACAAAAGCTCAATTTATCAATCCATCAGGATTGAGTTTTGTGCAGGAACTCGTCAATACAGGCAGTTTAACATTTAGAATCCCTTTATCTGATCCGCAAATAAACGAAATTATAGAGTACCGGAAAGTGGCGCTTTATATTATTGATGGCGGTGAAGACCAGCTTCTTTGGACTGGATATATTGAAGATCCGGACAATGATTTTTCGTATGCCATAATAAAATGTTCCGATGAGAAAGATTTTTTAAGATCAAAAATGATTTTTGGGGATAAGGACTGGGAGCTTGTAACCGTCAATGTGGCTCTAAATATTTTGGTTACGGAGGCAAATTTACGAAAAGGAGTAAATGAACCATCGTTGTCATTTAGTACGGATTTAGGTGATGTTGTCATCGGGAAAAAATTCACGATGGGAACATCTTATTTTGATATTCTAACCGCGATCACTCAGGTTGTAGATGGGCAGTTAAAAGTTGAAATGAATCAAATCATTCTAAAAGCAATGATCGGAACCGATCGCACTACGATCGGTGATGATTATCTTGAATTTATTTGGAATAATGAAAGTCCAAACGAAAATAACATTACAAAGTTTTTTAATCGCAGAAAGGGTGCCGAAATTGCAACACGCGTTATTGGAAAACCTAAAACCGGTTCAGTTGCTGACATAACTGGCGATACTTCTATTTTTGGGTCCATTGAAAGGTCTGTTGCTATGGAGGATGGCAATGCCACGCTACAAACTCAAGAATTTGTGAACAAACATGAAGTTTCACAGATTGAGCGGGGCTGTGAAGTCGACATTTCTGTTGAAAAATTCAGGATGGTAAATGTCGGGGATCTGGTTAAAATAAAAATTGCTCATAATAGCGTCTTGGCTAACACTAATACCAGCTTAAAAGTTATTCAAAAAACGGCTAAATTTGAAAATAAACGACCGATCACAAGTATCAAACTTTCGAGTGAAACAAAACAAGTGGCCAGTATGAATAACTTTTTGTCTGAACTTAGTCGGCGCGTGAAACGCCTGGAATTGTATTAAAATTTATTATTTGTTAATATTCGATCATGGAAATTCTTGCTTGCGAAATTAATGGGGTTCAAGGTTGGAAGTGCGGTGAAAACGGCACTTGTTATATTGGAATCGAAGCAAAACAACGTGCTTTCCGCGAGCAAAAACATTTAAAAGCTGAAGAGTTCAAAGTAAATCCGGCACCTCTTCCTGAAGAAACAGAACCGGAATAAGAAAATTTATAAAAACTTTTAAAACGAATTAAATATGGCAGTTATCGTGCAACTCCTGAACGGAACAAATCAATGCCGCGATGCCGGTTTTCAAGCTGAAAAAAGCGCCCTTTTAAATGAAGGGGTACGAAAAAATTATACAAACGAACTTGCGGTCACCACAAATCAGGTGGCGACTGGAATGTGTTTTGTTGAAGTTACTCGCGATGTTGTGACTCCAAACGAAACTTTTTTAATTCCAATTTGGGTTACGGCACCGGTAACCGTCAGCACCTCAGGCGATGGATGGATTATTGTCCGGATTGATCAGGATTCTGTAAATGATGGCTCAGGGAATGCAGCCGATGGAAGCGGAATCGCAACTGTCGAAAAGGTTGCATCTCTGCCATCGACTGACTCGTATTTAATTTTAGCAACGCTAGCAAGCGGAGCAATAACCGATGCGCGCATATGGGCTCAGATTTCCGAAAGCGTTGTGGATGAGCCGATCTATTATGATGAGGATGCGGTCGGTACAGATTCTTATGCTATTTCAATCAGCGGAGTAAAAAAATATATTGATGGTAAAGATTATGCATTTAAAGCTTTAACAACAAACGTTGGAGCCGCTACCTTAAATATTAATGCCCTTGGAGCAAAATCAATTCGTAAAAATTTCAATATTGCCCTGGATGATGGTGACATTGCTGCAGGCCAAATCATTATTTGTCGATATGATGCGGACAATGACATTATGCAAATGCAAAGCCCCTTAGGGACTACTCCTACTACAATAACCAAAGCAAGCCAAGCAGAAGCTGAGGGTGGCACCGAAAATACAAAATATTTAAGTGCATTAAGGACAACGCAGCATTTTGCAAAACACGTTCTTTCTGGTGGTACTGGCGCTGACGGCCCTTTGAGCGTTTCAAGTGGAATAACCACAATTGACCTTGCAGGCGCTGCATTTTTAATAAAAAACTATAGTTCAATTGATATTACAGGAACTGGAAAAGTTGTTTTTATAAATCCACACGCAAACGGAACCTTTGTTATTTTTAGATCGGTTGGAGATGTAACTTTGACCTCAAATCAGGTGCCAATGATTGATGCCTCAGGTCTTGGAGCTGCAGGCGGTTCTGGAGTAGTGAGCACTGCAAACCTTGCGGGAAATGCCGGGAATTCAAGTAATGCTTATACACACATTAAAAATACAGGTGGCATTGGTGGATTTATTTCGGGAACTCCAACATCTCCTGGTGATAGAACTGTTGGTGAAGTTGGATCAATTTTTAAACATATTTTTGCACGTTATCCACTTGCGATCCCGGGATCGGGTGGTGGCTCTGGTGGTATTATTCATTCAAGCGGAGGCGTAAGCATTACATCAGGGGATGGTGGTAGAGGCGGCGGTGCATTTGTTATTGAATGCGGCGGTGTATGGACTTTTACAACACCTGGCGGAATTTCAGTTGCTGGAAAAGTAGGAACTGCTGCGACTCCTTCAACCGGTTCAGGAAGTTCGACCGGCGGCGGTGGTGGCGGCGGCGGCGGCGGATTCTTTGGAGGCGTTTATAACAGTTTAGGGTCAAATACTGGAACTGTTAATGTTTCCGGTGGTAGCTTTATTGGGAATACACATATAAATGGAGACACTCAAAATCCTTCAGGTGGCGCTGGGCATTCATCTGTTGCACTTGCGACCATTAATGGTTTACCGGCGGGTTACACCATGACGGCGGCTGACGGTTTAGCAATAATTGGCTCATACACTGATTTCTTTTAATTCTTTTATGGAAAACATAGAGGAAAGAGGAAAAATTGTAATAAAAAAAGAAGGGAGTATTATAACGGCGGTTCATCCAGAACACGCCCGCTTCAAAATGCAACGCGTGATTCCTAAAAAACTTTTGGATCATGAAATTGATGAAAGAATTGAGGCAATGAAAGATGAATTACTCAAATTCATAGACTGTATTGTCTAATTTTATTTTTTAATTTCTTCTTTATGTTAGATGAAGTGAAAGACTTCAAAGGGGCTTACGATCAGCCGAGCCCAAACGATTTCAAAGCTCAGCACATTTTGGGTGCGCCGTTGGTTTTGGTCCAAAATTTGCCGAAAAAAGTAAACATGAATGACCTAGTACCATCGGACAATCAAGGGGCTTCTCTTCACTGTACAGCGTATGGATTGATTCATATTCATAGAATTTTAAATTCAATTGAATTTGCATTGCAAATTTCTATGAATCCTGAAGAGCAATGGGAAAATCAATGTAAAATTAGAGGAATTCCGGTTAATTCTTACGTTGGTGACTCACTTCAGAATGCGTTAAATGCACTTTCAAAATTTGGAGCAAAAAATACTCAAAACGCAAAAGGTCCGAAAGTTTTTGAAATTACCGGCTTTGCGGACATTTCACACGACATAACGACCGCAAAACAATGGCTTGCCTCAAAAATGCCAATCTACACAGGATGGAAAGACCACTGTTTTGCTTTAGTCGGCTATGATGATGAAAAACAGATTTTCATTGCAAAAAATTCTTACGGTCCAAAATGGGGTAAAAATGGAGATGGAACTTTCGATGTTTCGTATTCAGATCTGGCAAAATTATTCACGTTCTATATTATTTATGATAAATCCGATTTACCTATGATTTTTAAAGACGTTTCCGAAAATTCAGCAATGGCTGCACAAATAAAAAGAATCCGCGACCTTGGACTCATGAAAGGGTATGGAGAGAGTGAAAACCCTGAAGAAAGATTTTTCCGTCCGGAACAACAAATTACACGTGCCGAGCAAGCTGTTTTGACATCAAATTTGTTAGATTTACTTGAAAAGAAATTTGGGGTAAAATTTTAAAGCCAGGTTTTACTGACTAAAAACGAGACTCCTTATTTGGAGTCTCTTTTTAGTTTTTGCAATGCCGCATCGAGTAACCACTGTGCCAAAGATTCATTTTCTTTTAAGGATTTTTCAGCAACTTCACGGATTTTTGGAGGAAACCGAAATGAAAATATAGGGCTATTCATTGAGATAAAGAGAAAAGGGATAATATTGCTAAAATGAGAAACGCAAACCATATAAGGCCACTACCTGAATCCATCGAGGATATTTTTTGAGTCTGTTTAATTTCCATAAAAGCATAGAAAGTTAAAAATTAAATTTTTTGATGTTCATGTTTTCCCGCAAATTCGGGGTAATCCTCCATATCAGTAATCCTTTTTTCCAGTTCTTTGATTGATTCTTCACTGACAAGAGGGGTTTGTTTTTGCGTATAAACGATTGCTAAAAGGTTTCTAAGTTCGGCAAGCCTCATGTTGGCATTATTGATCATTCTAACCGTGCGCAATTCAAGTTGTGGTATTCCCATATAATACGGAAAATTAAAGAGTTGTTTATTTTTGAGATTCTTCTTTGTGATACTGTTTTGCGTCTTTAAGGCTTCCTGAACAATTTATGCATATCTTTGTGCTGTACCAGTTGTTTTCGCCGCAAATGCAATCCGGGAGCCTTAGCTTTGCTTGTTTCTTGTGATAGTCAGTTATTAGCATGATGTTCAAGTAAAAAAATAAGATTAGAAATAAAATTTGATTTA
>JBPOJO010000205.1:0-2467 GCA_052033485.1 Bacteroidota bacterium
ATCGTCTCGGAAATTTTTTCGCTGAAATTGCACAAGATTTGGAAAATGAAAAGAATGAAATTTTGCAAAAAAAGACCCGTTTGAGTTTCGGCATCAAAAAATATTCACAAGAAATATTGAATGAGGAAATGATTAAAACGCTTTATCCCGAAATTATGTTGGTCGGTTTTTCGGGTTTCTATTATGACGGAGGGCGCGTGAGGTAGAATGACCTTTTCAATGGATTGTTTGAAGCACACAATCGTTTTGGAGAAGAAATGTCCGTCATCATTTACCAAGAAAAACCATGAAAAATTTGCCCGTTTTTTTGCTATTTTATATTCTTTTGCAAGCATCTTGCATTGCACCGAAGTACACCGATTTCAATCTTTCGGATAAAAAATTTGTGCTCGCCGACTCTTTTGATGTCAGCAAAACCTTTGATGAGGGCAATTTGCCCTTATTTATACCGACGGGTTCGTACGCTGCGGAAAATAAATTAATTTTTCTTGAGTCCGGTTCATATTATATGTACGCCTTTGATACGCTCGGAAAAAACCTTATCGCCGAAAAGGATATTTTTCCTTTTCATCTCAAAAACCATGCCTTGCAATTTGCTTTTAAGCATGATTCATGTTTTTTTTATTCAAATAAAAACAAGCATCTCTACAAACTTTCGTTCTACGGTCAATATGATTCTGTTCCTAATCCCGAACATAAAAATTTTAAGTCGCTGCTGTGGGTCAATGACAAGGGGGATATGGTGTTTTTTGATGTTACGGGTTTGCCTGCCAAAAAAAACAAAGACGGAAGTTTTAATTATTCCTCAAAAATGATTAAAGAGCGAAAAGTGTTGCTGTCCGTTCAGGAAGACGGAAAAAAAAGAAGATTTTTTGTATTTCCAAAATTTATGAATATTGCTAAAGTTTGGAACATAAATTATCCGTTAGTAACTGATGGCGAGATAACTTACGTGAAGCGTATTGATAATCATTTGATTGATGTGTTTAATCGGAAAGGCAGAAAATTGTTTTCATTCGGGCAAAATTCGCAATATTACCACTATATCACCAAAAAAGAAGTCAAAAAATTACAGAAACGTAAAGACCTTATGTTTTTTCCGTCTATTTTTGCCAAAGAAAAGGGGAAAAATAACTTTATCACGGTTTATCCTTCTTTCGGAAAAGAACAAAATGTTCCCGTTTTGTATCAAAATTTTGACAAAAAAGAATATTCAGAATTTATTGTCAAAAGTATGTACGTTTTGCCCTACACGGCAAACGGCAAAATCTATGTTTTGCAACCTCGAAATCCTCAAAAAATCTATGTTTATGAACTGCTTTAAAGCTTTTTGCTTATTTTTAATCGGAAATTTGACTTCTGTCTTGTCGCTTGCAGGACAGGACGTTTTATTACAGGGCTTGAGCCGAGAAGATTCGCTCTTTTTTTTTAAACATCAAGCCGAATTAATTTGGGGGCATGACCGCGAAAGTGCTGATTTTTTTGCACAACATTCCGGCGGAGATTATTTTATTTTGAATTTGAAAACGCAAAAAATCATCATACAATCACCGGATATGTCCCGCAAACAGCAGATTGCCCTTTCGGGGAACGATTTGGGGCTGTGGAATACGATAGAACAACCCTTTTTTGAAGAAAACGGACAAATGTGTCTTATAAGTTTTGGCTTTCAATATTATTTCAATTTCATCGCCGGCGAAAATAAATGGGAGGTTCAAAAAGTCCCCGTAGGCGAACTTGTAAAGGGCTTCAGAGAGGTGAAAGTGCATCGTTTAAACGGAAAAAATATGTATGTTGCGGGATGGGGGACGAGTACGGCGATGCGCCCGAACGGTGTTTTTGCACAAGCAGGAGAAATTGATTTTGACGAAAAAAAAATTACTCCTTTGCTCAACTTCAAGATAAAAAAAGACCCGATACGCTATGTCGGCTTTAAAAAATTCCAAGCTTTTCCTGCCGAAGCGGGTTTGTTAATGTGGGTTCAGTTTGAAAAAAAAATTTACATCACTGACGAAAAATGCGACATTTACGATACTTTAAGCATGGCTGAATGCCTGCCCGACGCGGATTTCAATTATTGTATTTTGTTGCGAGACGAGGGCAGAAACAGACTTTATTTTTGGGCAAAATCAAAAAAAGAAGAGAAGGTTTTTTGGACAGAGTTGATTGTTAAAGATAAAAAAATAACAACAAGCAAAGTAAAAATCCTGCCTTCGATGTATCCCGTTTATCTTCGCGACGGCAAACTTTTCCTTTCGCTGAACACAAGCAAAGACGGAAAACTGTCTTTGGGCAATGACGGCACGCACTTAATGATTTATGCTATGAGGATTGAGGATTAAGGGAACAACTCTGCTAAGATAAAAACCCATCGGCACAAAATAAGCTTTTAGGTATATAGCTTAGCAGAAATAATTCATTTTGCTTTGTTGTCCGTTTTGCCGACTTTTTTAGGCAAAAATTTCTC
>JBPOJO010000094.1:0-7096 GCA_052033485.1 Bacteroidota bacterium
GGGACAAATCCTTGTTGCGTTTCCGGTTTTTGAGAGATTTGGGTTTCAATTCCACAACAGGCTGCGGCGTTTTCAAAGATTTTTTTATATACCCCGTCAGCAGCAATTATTGCAATTTTAGTGTAATGTTTTTGCAAAATTGGTAATAATTCAACACCTTCAGTACCGTCACTTTTGTTTGCGGCACTAATCCATACACCTAAAAGTAAACCGTTTGAATCGACGATGATATGTCTTTTACGCCCGTTGATTTTCTTGTTTCCGTCAATTCCTTTCTCTTCACATATAAGTGGGGCAACTTTTACACTTTGACTGTCAACTGCACATATAGTTGGTTGCGCGTCAAGCCCTAATTGCTCCCTACGCTCAATAACAAGGGTATTTAGTGCTTTTTCCCAAGCTCCGTTTTCTCGCCATTTGTCGTAATAATAGCAATGTAGCCTTATTGCCATAAGTTTTATCTATATTTCGCCATTGACAAACTGTTCTGACAAGGTAACAAATACCGTCAAAAATATTTCTTAAATTTGTTTTCGCAGGTCGTCCGGTAACATAAGCTTTTATGAAAATATTTCGTATCTTTGCTCATTGGTTATCTGTCAGTGGGCAAAATTCTGAAACTTTGAAATGTAAGTTTTTGCTCACTTTTTGTGTATTTGTGAGAATTTTACGCAAAATTACGACAGATAACCCATTTTTTAAAATTTTTATTTTTTTTACTATGAGTTTCTAAACACGTTCTTACTTATGCTTTTTTGTGCGCATTGTTTTTGGTAATATTTTTTTCGCTCTTGATTTCAAGAACACAAACAAAAATCAATCTTGTTGGAAGAAAAAAAACGTTTGTAAGTTTGCCGGATGTCTTTTTTTTAATGTACCTCCTCAAAAAATACTATTTTACCGAAGAAATACAAGAATATTCTGCGACCCCAACAGGGGCGTAAAAAACTAAACATCTGCGAGCTATAAACTTATGATGCAAATGGCATTAGTTTTCTCCCTCTTTGTGCCTAATATTAGAGATAAGCCTTTTTTGTTTCATACATTTTTTCTGTCCTATACTTAAAATTGCAAAATCATTGATTAAACTGCTGTTCACTTATACTCTGTGAGCTAAATGAGTTTGAGGTGTAGTCTGAAATGACATCAAGTTTTAATGCAAAACTTGGAACGGAATAGCCGTTATATGTGTGCTTGACATTGAAATCTAAAATGTCATTTCCTTCTTCATAGCTTGGATTTCTTGCAAATTTTCCGATGCAACGACCAAGATTGTTTTTTGAAAACCACTCTTTGCCATAGGCAATTCTCAATCTGTAACGACCTTCGGGTATTCTCTTGATTTCGAAAGTAGTACCGCTGTTTACGAAAACATACCGCACACACACATCGGTGTCAATATTGACAAGTTTGATAACTACATCTGTTCCGCCGCCAACAGTAACACTTAAATAGTTATCTAATGACCCTTTTTTGGGCTTGTAGTTGTAGCAATTCGGCATTACACCGTTGTTAAGGGTTTCCTCTTGCCATCCATCAACTCGCAATTTCATCCTTGCTTTAAGGTGTAGTTCTTCGGGAGTTGGCGAAGGCTCGGCTACAGTTTGCTCTGTTTTTTCAAAATCCTTGTCAAGTTCGCCATTGCTGCGTGTTATTTCCTTTTTATTCGAGCAAACATTAAAAAGGAAAATCAAAACGATAAAGGCAAGAAAATATCTCATTCAAAAGGTATTTATCGAAAAACTATTCGTGTCAAAATAGATGTTTGAAATTTTCAAAACATCGCTGCAAAGTTTTTGCTTTTCGTCAAAAATCCTCAGATTTGCTGTCAAAAACAAAAAGCCGATTTCGAGTACTTGCGAGAGCAGTGCATGGCTTGCAAGCATATTTTTTCCTTTTCCCAAAACTGTTTTTTGTTGGTCTTGCATCAAAAAAGTTTCGAAACCTATTTTTTGAGCCGTAAGCGGTTGCAGTCCTAAAAAACATAAGCCTGCATATCTTGTCAAATTGATGTCGCCGGCAGCCTGCCAAAAGAATTTTGCGAAATCATCGCCCGAAAAGGGATTTTCGCTCAGCTTGAAGTTGTTGCCGTAGATTTTGCCGATTTTCCAATGATAATAAGCGGGCATTATATCAAAAATGACCGTTTTTTTTGCCTCTTCGTTGTTGTACATCGCGTCGGTCATGTTCAGATGTGCATAGACGAGTAAATTCCGAAATGCTTTTTCAAATTCGCCAAGTCCCAAGTGAATTTTCGCGCTGTTCATGTAAATGTGCGAAAAACTCGGGTCGGCTTCTTTTGCTTCCTGATAGTAAAGCAGGGCTGCGCCGAAATTGCCCATTCTTTTGAAGTTGATGCCCTCTTCGCATATTGCGACGGCTTCTTTACGGTTGTATTGCATGGTTTTTTTGGGTTTTGAGTTTTACTTTTGACAAATGCAAAATTCATCAAAAGTAAAACGATATAACTTTTCAGCTCATTAGCACCGCAATTTTAAGGTGCAAACTGATAGGCTACTGTACCAATGAAAAGAACAGCTTGCCTTACTTTTTCTTGGCCTTTTCTACAATGTAACGTAACGTTTTAGTTACGTCGGACAAGCGTTTTACTTGTGATTTAGTCCAAAAATATTTACCCATGTAAGGACGATTTTTAAACTTTACCCTAAATTCCTCTTTCGTATTGCCCTTTTCGCGTTGAATGTAAAGTTCGATTTCATACTCTTTGCTTTCGTATTTGTACAAAGTAGTATTCATTTTCTCCAAATCAGCCTCAACATTCGGCAAAACGTAATTTTCCAAGAAATCCAAAAACTCCTCAACCTCGCTTATATCCATATAACCAATCTCTTCTTGCTTAACGTTATCAGATTTACCTCCTCCTAAAACTCCGATTGCTCCGCTCAAATTGCTGCCCTGCAAGTCATAAATTGTGTAAATACGCAAGCCTTGTCTGACTTCTTTGGTTTTGAGATTTGTGAGTGTTATCGGATAAAACTGAACAAGTTCACCCGTTCCTGACTTGAATGTTGCTTTTTCCGATTCGTCAATATCAACTTTCAAAAATGAAACATTACTAAACATTTTATACAAGTCCGATTCTGTATACGAATTGGGAGCTGCCGTCTGCGAAAAAACACTGCTTACGAAAAGAGTGTATAAAACCAATAATGTGAAAATTGTTTTCATAAAAAAAAAATTATTGTGTTGAACATGCCGCAAAATTCGGCTCTGTTTCGGGGAGAAAAAAGGAATTCCACAGAATTCCAAATGTTAAAACATGGAATTTTGTGGAATTTCTAAGAATATTTGAAAAAAAAGTGGTTTTCGGGCTATTCTTTTTGAAGGTCGGTGATGAGCCACCCGTGATTAAATTCTTTTCGCTCAACATGACTTACCTGAAACCGAAAACCCGCCGCATGATTAAATTCATAAACAATTTTTTCTATAAAATTTATCTTCAAATCGCCGCATCGAATAAGGTAAAAAAAGACATTTAAAATGTCAGCGCGGAAATTTTGTGGAGCAAAAGCGGCGATATTTTCTTTTTGATGCTCACTTGCGGCTGAAAGTTGCATAAAATTGAGTTCGTTGCTGACGGGAAAAAGAAAAACGGAGCTGTCTTTCGGACTAAAATCCAAAAAATCGGCTTTCGCGCCCGCCACTGTCCACCGCAAATAGCCTTCCGTCGTTTTTTCGGGCTTGAGAAGAATTTGCAATTTATGTTCTTTTCCTTTATACGATACGCGGGCAAGGGTATGCGCACTCCAATCGTCATTTTCAAAGCGCAAGAAATGAGGTTTTTCACATACTTTACGGATAAAATCGAGGGCAGCGTTTTTTTGCTTATCGTCCCATTTATCGGTCATTTTTTTATCCAAAAGGCTGATAATCAGATTTTTACGCAAAGAGGTGTCGGCTTGAATTAATTTGCTTTCGACATCACGTTCGCCGTTAAAGCGAGCAAAAAATTCGTCGAGTTGTTTGACCCGAATTTTCAGAAGGGATTCATCAAGCGGAAAATGACCGACCTGAGCAGTTGCCGACGCACTTGCAAGCATAAAAAATACAAAAAATAAATGTTTCATTGAGGGTTATGGGTTTATTTTAAAAGTAGCCGTAATTTTTTTATACATTTCCGCTGTATCAAAATTAGCTTTTTTCTCATAAAATTCCGATAAAAAATTAGCGGCTTTTATCAAAATTTTGACATCGTCGGGCTGCATTTCTTCACTTTTGTTTACAATCGAAACTATTTTTTCAAAATACTTATTCGCAAGCCCTAATTTATTTTCAGGGTCGTAGAATAATTTTATATTAGCTTGTAAAAAAAGCAATTGAGCACTTTCGCGCTTATCATTTTGAATAAAAGCAATGATTTTTTCGGCTTCACCAAATTCGTCTTTATTCATATAGAAATGCGCTAATTCTATCGCTTTTGCAGGGCTTTCTCGTATAAAATTTTGTTTTTTTACGTCTGCCTCGTCCGCTCTGCCTCGATTATTCAAAAATTTGGCATAAAAATAAACGGCTATAGCTGATTGTTTTTTTTCCGTTTCGCGAAAAAAAGTTTCAGCTTCCGTATCTTTATTTTCGCCCGAATAAAGTTTTGCCAAATAAAGAGCGGCTTCATAAAAGCCTTTTTGCCAAGCGGCTAAGAGAAATTTTTCTGCTTGTTTATTTTTTTTCCAATCAAGATACAAAATGCCGAGCCAAAGAGCTGCATGCGCATTTTTTTCCGACGCTTTGAGAAAACATTTTTCTGATTTGTCATATTTTTCCTGTTTCAGGCAAACAATACCTAAATACAAAAACGCTTCTTCATATCCATGTCTGATTGCTTGCAAAAGCAATTTTTCAGAATGTTCAAAATTTTCATTATCAGCCTGAATTTTTCCTAATTCAGCCATTGCAGCCGCATTTCCTAACTTTGCAGCTTTTATCAAATTGTCAATTCCTTTTTGATAATTCCCTTTGTCCAAACAAAAAAAGGCAATATTACAGAAAGCAGACGCACTTCCCATTTCGGCAGCTTTTTCCCAATATTTCAAACACTGTTCATTTTTTTCTTCCGCAAATAAATTAGCTAAATCAATCATTGCATAAATATTTCCCTTTTCACAGGCAATTAGCCAATATTTTTTTGCTTCTTCTGTATTTTTCTGATGCAGCTTCAGAATGCCGAGAGAATGATATGCCATGTCAGTTCCGTTTTCTGCCGCAAGCAAATAATTTTTCTCGGCTTCGTGAGGATTATGTAAATAAAATTCATAGAGGACTGCTGTCTCAAAATGAAAATCCTTTAATCCGCCATCAGTTAAGGTCTGAAAAGCTAAAAGGGCATTCTTGTAATCTTCTTTTTCGCAATAAATCAAACCCAAATAATGATTAGCAAGGAGTACTTTTGAATGAATTTTCTTAAAAATCTGTTCGGCTTCGTTCAGCAATTTATTCTCAAAATAAAAAATTCCGACTTCCAAAATATGCTCCTCTTCGCCAAAATTACTGACAATTTCTAAAATCTCTTTCGTCTCAGAGTAATATCCGTAATTAAAGCAAATCTTTGCTGTTTCAATCAAATCATTGAATTGACCGTTTTTTGCTAAAATATCGGTTTCTTTTTTCAATGTTAGCCAAGCTTTTTTTTCGTCATTTCCCCTGCCTTGCAATCTGTAAAGCTGAATGAGTAAAAACTTTGCGGCAAGCTTACCTGAATTAGCCGATTGTTCGAGATAGTTTTCAGCTTCTTCATATTTTTGGGATAATAAATACAAGTTTGCCAAAGTAAAAAAAGCCTCTTCTCCTCCCGCATAGACTGATTTGAGATAAAAAAATTCGGCTTTTTCAAAATTATTTTGACTAGTATAAATATTTCCCAAGTTAAAAAAAGATTCGGCAGAGGCTGATTTTTCAAAATAATTCTCTGCTTCTTTTATTTTTCCTTGCTTCATTTTCAATAAACCCAAATTGTAAAAGCCGTAAATATTTCCCGCATCGGCAGCTTTTTGAAATAAAAATTCGGCTTCAGTCAGCTTATTTTCATCTATTTTAAGCCCTGCCCAATAAAGCATCGCTTCCGTTTCATATTCAGCAGCCCTGATGAGCCATTTTTTCCCGTCAGTTTCATCTTGCGGATATTCCTCAGGTTTGTAAAATCCCAAATATATTTTTGCCAAATCCGCTTGAGCCTTTGAAAAGTTTTTTTCTGCTGCGCTTTGAAGATATTTTAAGGCGCGGTCATATTTTTCGGCTTGGTCAAAATTGAGATATTTTTGGTACAATTGAACAGGGGAGAGTAAAATATCTTCCGCAGGAAAATCATTGTCAAAAATATTAATAATTTTATTGTTTTTTAAATCGACGACAACTTGCAGCAAACGATTTTTTTTCTCACCTTGAAAAGTTACGATTGCCGTTAAATCAATTTTAGCAATTCCATTGAATTTCACTGCATTTTTTTTCGTTTGCTCTTCAAGCATCGAAATTTGATTATCGTAGTTTTTGCTTAAATTAAGTTTTTTGGCAATGATTTCTGAGGGTGTTTTAGTTTTAGGCGGAAAAACATAAGTTACTTCAGCATATTGAGAAATATCTTTGAACTTAATTTCTGTTTTATCGGAGCGCATTTTGTCAATTTTTTTCAGACATTTTTCGAGACTTGTTTTTTCATCGTGCTTTTTATTGTCAAAAAAATCTGCTACTAAAATGTCTTTGTTTAGACATAAAGAAAGTATTTTTTTGTGTGCTTCAATGTCGTCATTGATTGAATAACTTGAAACTGCGTTCGAAAAGTCTTCTGCAATTTTGATTACTCTCTTTTGAGTATATTTTCCTATCTTGGAGGAGGTATGATATGTATTGCGTAAAGGCTTCTTTGTACCGTCCCATGCATACTCCGCCGGTGTCTTAAAACTTTTCGACGCTCTACTGTCTTGCCCTTGTGAGTAAAAAACAGTTCCCCATAAAAAGAGAAAAATGAAAACTTTTTTCATCATGATTTTTTATTCAGAAAATGTTTCTTTGACACTCATATCGCCCAAAAGTACCTCCCATCGCGTTCCGTACATATCTTCAATTAGTTTTACGTGTACTTGAA
>JBPOJO010000168.1:0-5774 GCA_052033485.1 Bacteroidota bacterium
AAAAAATTTGGCGAAAATCAAAAATTTACGACAAAATTTGAATTTTAAGCTTTAGAATCAACAGTTCTCAAAGATTTGTGTTGGTGAAGCGGTTTGATTTTGTCGCTTGTGAAGACACACGCGACTGCGCAGAAATATAACGTAACCTTTAGGTTGCGAAAACGCCGGTTTAATTCATTTCGCCCTTGTTTGTGTCTTCACAAATGACAACATGGGCATAAAAAATCAAAATTGAAGAGAATGTTCGAATTTTTTCAATAAATTTAACTGTTCTTCAAAAACTGTTTTTAATGCCGGTTTGATAATGCCTTTTTCGACATCGAAGTTTTGATGAAACTCAGGAATCCGCAATTTGGCGGGCAGAACCCATGCGCCGAGATAGTGCATTACGTCGGTTAAATGGCTGAGCGCAAGTGCTCCTCCCATCACGCCGCTCGATAATGCAGTGAGTAATACGGGTTTGCCGCGCATCGGGTTTGGATACGAAAGCCCGTCGAGAAATGCTTTTAGTGCCCCCGAAAATGAACCGTTGTACTCCGGACTGAGAATAATATAGGCGGTAGCTGCCGCAACTTTTTCTGAAAATATGTTAAACAATTCATTTTTGCCTTGATTTTCATACAGCGCGGAAAAAATAAAGTCCTTCGGTAAGTCCGCAAGGTTAATCAAATCGCTCGCTAAGTCTATTTTTTGCAACTCTTCGGCGTAATACTTTGAAGCAAGTAAAGTTTTGGAGGGGCTGCGATTTGTCCCCGAAATGATAAGAATCATTAAATTATTTTTGAATAAAACTAACAGCAACTTTATTTGTTTAAAAAATTAAAAATATTTTTTATCCGAATTTTTGTTTTTTCCAATTTTTTTTGTCAAATTTGAAAAAACAGATTTATTTCTTCCGAATTTTTTCAGTGCATCAAATTAGAAAGTGTTCAACGGACTTAAGTTCGTTACATGATGAGATTTCTCGGACTTAAGTCCGTTGAAAAGAGGATTTTTAACGAAACCGGCAGAAATGACACACAAAATTGACATATTCGTTTTTAATCAAAAAAGTACAAAAAAGACTGAGCGAAGAAATTTTTTTTTACGCGCACTTTTTTGTATTAGCTTTATATTTAATTTGTTAAGTCATAATATTTTCGCTCAAAATCAATTAACAAATTCAACAGATGACATTGAAATCGCGGTTTTTGAAGATGAAAACAATCAATTGACTTTTGATGATATTCTTTCGGGAAAATATGATGCTTTTTTTCAAAATAGCAAAGTTAAAAATCGCATTTATTTAGGTATTTTAGGCAATCGGCATTGGATAAAAATACAAGTCAAAAAGGCGGATAGCAGTGAAAAAAAAGTTTTGTGTTTATTCGAAGCAAAACTAAAAGAAGCAAATTTATATTTCCAAAAAGCAAACGGACAATGGGATAAAATTCAAAACGGCTATGATATTCCGGTTGAAAAAAAATACAAAGAGAATCATTTTAACATTTTTCCGCTCCCCGATTCTTTACAAAACAAGATTTTTTATCTCTCTGTTGCCGGAAGTCCGCGTCTCGCAATGGATTTAGTCATTTTGTCGGAAAAGAAATTTGATTCCGGACAAAATTATACCAATATTATTTACGGAGTTTTTTATGGATTGTTGATATTTATTATTTTTAATAATATTTCTTTGGCGATTCTCACTCGCACAGGTATGTATGTAATGTATGTGGGTTGCGCGTGCTTGTACTTGTTTGATTCGCTGTTTTCAAGCGGCTATTCAACTTATTTGTTTAATTTTGACAATGTTATAGGATTTCATTTGGTGTCCACTTTGGGTTTAGGATTTATGGCTGTTTATGCAATTGTATTTTTAGGGCTCAAAAAAGGGTCGAAATTATATCAAATTCTTTTGTATTTTATCATTACGGATATTTTAGTTGCCTCTTTGGTTTTTGTTATGCCGACAATTTGGGCACTTATTGTGATGCAAGTTTTGGCGGGTTGTCAATTTTTTTCTTTCGTTTATGTTGGTTATGCAACCTATCGAACCGGCAAAAATTACGCATTTTACTATTTTCTTGCTTTTGCTTTCTTTACGTTTTTTGTTATTTTAGAAATTATTGAGTTAAATTTTGGCATTCTCGGATATTTTTTAATATCGCATGTTGAATGGGGTTGGACTTCGGAAGTGTTAATTTTAGCATATTCTCTCAATCTGAAAATTGACAGCGAAAAAAGGCAATTACAGGCGCAAAATGAAGCAATTCAAGCGGAGAACATTAAAATTGTCAAAGAACAAAATTTGGTTTTGGAACAAAAAATATCGGAAAGAACCATCGAATTGATTGATGCCTTCTCCGAATTACAGGCGGCGGAAGAAGAATTGAAACAAAATTTAGAAGAAATTGAAACTACACAAGAACTATTGTCTGTGCAAAAAAATATTTTGGAAGAACAAAATGAATTTCAAAAAGCAATTCTTGATAATGCCGCTACAATGATTATCAGCGTAACTTCTGACGGTTTGATAACAAGTTTTAACCCGGCAGCAGAGTTAATTTTAGGCTATACCAAAGAGGAACTTATTCTCAAAAAAACTCCCGCAATTTTTCATGATATTCACGAACTTCAACAACGTGCCGAACAATTAAGGGAGCAGTTTGGCACAACCGTCGAAGTCGGTTTTCAGGTTTTTATTTTCAAAACACTAAAAGGATTGCCGAATAAGGACGAATGGACTTACGTTAAGAAAAACGGTGAAAAAATTACCGTCAGTTTGAGCATTTCAGCCCTTTGGAAAGGTGATGACTTGTTGGGCTTTTTGGGTATGGCTGAGGATATTACGGATAAGAAAAATTATGAATTGAAAATTAAAAAACAGAACGATGAGCTTTTATTGACTCAAGAAAAATTAACACAAAATCTTGAAGAGTTAAATAATGTTTATCGCGAAATTGAAAATGAACAAATTTTGCTCCTGCGAACTTTCGGCGAATTAAATGCAATAACTGACGCGCTTGACAAATCCGCTTTGGTTTCCATTACAGATACTCAGGGCAATATTTTGAAGGTGAATGATATTTTTTGTCAAATTTCGGGCTATACCGAAGAAGAACTTTTAGGGCAGAATCACAGAGTTGTCAATTCGGGTGTACACTCAAAAGAATTTTGGGCGGAGTTGTGGAAAACGATTGCACAAGGGCGTACTTGGCGCGGCGAAGTTTGCAATCGGGCAAAAGACGGCTCTTTTTATTGGGTCGACGCGGTCATAACGCCGATTTACAACGAAAATAACAAAATTTATCAATTTTTATCGGTTCGTGCTTTGATTACGGAGCGCAAAAAAACGGAAGAATTGGTCAAATCGCAGCACCTCGAATTGCAAAAAAATTATGAAGAAGTCAATCAACTGCGACAAGTTGCGGAAAGTGCTTTGCGCAAAACAGAATTGCAGCATCAAGACATTATTTCGTCTATACGCTATGCGCGCAGGATTCAGCTTTCGCTTTTGCCCAAAAAAGCCTTTGTTAACCATTTTTTGAACGATTTTTTCGCTTTTTATCAGCCGCGCGATATTGTTTCGGGCGATTTTTATTGGTTCAGTGCGGTCGGAAAAAAAATAATTTTGGCAGTGGCGGATTGCACCGGACACGGCGTTCCGGGGGCGTTTATGACCATGTTGGGCGTGAATTTATTGCATCAAATTGTCAATCGCGAAAAAAATGCTCAACCGGAAAAAATTCTTACCGAATTAGACGCTCGTCTGACGGGAACTTTGCAAAACGGCATTGATGCTAATGATGTGGTCAATGACGGAATGGACATTGCGCTGACGGTTTTTGATACGGAAACGAATGTTCTGCTTTTCGGCGCGGCAAAACGCCCGATGTGGCTTTTCAGAGCAGAAAGCGGCATTTTGGAGGAATACAAAGGCGATAAATTTCCGATTGGCAGCAGTCAATTTAAGTCAAAAAGTTTCACTCAAAAAGAAATTTTATTGCAAAAAGGAGACGTTTTTTACCTATTCACCGACGGTTACGCCGACCAATTTAAGGCTGATGAAAAATACAGAATTGGGCGTTTTCGGAATCTTTTGCAGACAATTTGGCAGAAAGATTTTGAAGAACAACATTGGATTATTGACGAGGAATTTAAAGCGTGGAAAGGTAATTTTCCGCAGACCGACGATGTTTTGATTACGGGTGTGCGAGTCAGCGGTTTACAGCCTAAGGATTTTTGAAACGCTTAGGCTGTAAAGGCTAAAATTAAAATTTTAACACTTCTTCTTTATCCGAAAAGTGCTGCTTAACGCCGGCAATTTCTTGATAATTTTCATGCCCTTTTCCGGCAATCAAAATGATGTCATTTTTTTGCGCTTTTTGGCAAGCAAATTCAATCGCTTTGCCGCGCTCCTCTATGATTTTTAAAACTGAGCGGTCGCCGAAATCTTTCACGCCGGCATACATATCCGAAAGAATATCTTCGGGTTTTTCGTTGCGCGGATTGTCGGAGGTAAAAATACATAAATCGCTCATTAAAAAGGCGGTACGAGCCATTTTGGGGCGTTTTTCTTTGTCGCGATTCCCTCCGCAGCCGACAAGCGTAATGATTTTTTGCCCCAAAAATCGAACATCACGAAGGGTTTGCAAAACATTTTCCAAAGCATCGGGCGTATGCGCATAGTCAATCACGGCAAAAGCTCCCGTTGATAAAGTATATACTTCAAGTCGTCCTTCCGCGCCCCGCAAACCGGACAAAACGCGCAAAACTTCCGCTTCGTCTTGCCCGAGCAAAACCGCCGCGCCATAAACGGCAAGCAAATTTGAGGCATTAAATTCGCCAATCATGCGAAACCATACTTCGTGTTTTCCGATTTGCAAACAAAGTCCTTCAAAGGAATTTGTCTTTATTTTGGCATGAAAATCCGACAAGCAGCGCGTTCCGAAGCGATACGTTTTTGCCGCGCAATTTTGCAGCATCACTTCCGAATTTTTATCATCAGCATTCACAAGTGCAAAAGCATTTTGGCTTAATGAATCAAAAAATGCTTTTTTAGCCTTTATATAGGCGGCAAAAGTTTTGTGATAATCGAGATGGTCGTGGGTGATGTTGGTAAAAATTCCGCCGGCAAAATCAAGCCCGAATATCCTTTTTTGGTCAATTCCGTGCGAACTTACTTCCATAAAAACATATTCACAACCGGCATCGGCGGCATTTTTCAAAAGTTTATTCAAACTGATGACATCAGGCGTTGTGTGTGTGGAGGGCAAAATTTCCTCATTGATTTGATTTTTAACAGTTGATAACAAAGCTGCGGAATAACCTAAACCTTTGAATAAGTCAAAAAGCAGGGTTGCGGTCGTCGTTTTGCCGTTTGTACCCGTTACGCCGACAAGTTTGAGGCGACGCGCCGGAAATTCAAAAAAGGCGGCAGCGGCAAGTCCTAAGGCTTCTCGCACGTCTGAAACGATGAAAAAAGCTGTTTTTCCGGTCATTTTTTCCGGTATTTTTTCCGCAACTACGGCAACGGCACCATTTTGAACGGCATCTTCGATAAAATCATGTCCGTCAAAAGCCGTTCCGCGAACGGCAAAAAATACGTCGCCGACTTGTGTTTGAGCCGAGTTTGTCGTGAGTTGCCGAACGAAAATCGGTGTTTGGGAAGGAAAAAATTGACCTTTTATGCCCGAAAATAATTCTTCGAAGTTGCGCATATCTTTTTTTGCGCAAAAATAAAAATCATTCCTTGAATTTCAAATTTTGTAATTTTTTAGCTTATTGTACCGCGA
>JBPOJO010000162.1:0-4111 GCA_052033485.1 Bacteroidota bacterium
CACCCGGCGAGTATATTTTTAGATTCAGAGCGAGCAATGACAAGGGAATTTGGAACGAGGAAGGGAATTTTATTCGGGTGGTCATTTTGCCGCCTTGGTGGGCAACTTGGTGGTTTCGTTTTTCCGCTTTTGTTTTTATTTTGGCAAGTATTCGGACTGTTTACAAACTTCGTGTCAATCGTTTGGAAAATAGGAGCTTTTTATTGGAAAAAACCGTGCAAGAAAGAACCCTTGAAATAGCGGAACAAAAAGCAAAAATCAGTGCGGCTTTGGCACATAACAAAGCAATTACAGACGCGCTTGACAGTAGTGCTGTTGTTTCCATAACCGATTTAAGAGGGCGAATCGTGAAAGCAAATCAAATTTTTGAGCGAGTTTCGGGCTATACGCATGAAGAAATTATCGGGCAAGACCACCGCCTTGTTAATTCGGGTTATCACCCCAAAAGTTTTTGGATAGAGATGTGGAAAACGATTGTGCTTGGGAAAACTTGGCGGGCGGAAGTCTGCAATCGCGCAAAAAACGGCGAAATTTATTGGGTGGATACGGTCATTAACCCTGTTTTTGACGAAAACGGTAAAATTTATCAATATCTTTCCATTCGCACCTTAATTACGCAACGAAAAAATGCCGAAAAAATCATTCAAGAGCAAAATGCAGAGCTGCAAGAAAATTTAACACAATTGACAATTCTTCGGCAAAACAGTGAAGAATCGCGTATAAAAGTGGAGCATTTATTGCAAAATTTCACAAGAAGTGTTAATTACGCCTTGCGTATACAAGAGGCTATTATTCCGAAGAAAAAGGAATTGCAAAAATATTGGGATTGTTTTGTGTATTTTCGTCCGAAAGACATTGTTTCGGGGGATTTTTATTGGTTTGCAGACAAGGGGCACACAAAAATTTTGGCAGTTGCGGATTGTACGGGGCACGGCGTTTCGGGGGCATTTATGACCATGATTGGCAATAATATTTTGAATCAAATTGTGCATGACTACGAAATGCACGAACCCAATGAAATTTTGAATTTAATGCCTTTACTTTTGGAAAAAACGCTTTTACATTCGGAGGGGAAAATTAAGGACGGCATGGATATTTCGGTAATAGCAGTGGAAACGGAAAAGGACGAAAAGGGAAATGAAATTATTGCGCGAATTAGCTATGCGGGCGCGATGAATCCGCTTTTTTTGGTTAAAAATCATCAATTTATGGAGATTAAAGCGGACAAAAAACCTATCAGCGGCGTGATAGACGATAATTTCGCTTATAAAAATCACGAAATTCTCATTAAAGAAAATCATTTTGCGGATGTACCTGAAATGAATAAAAAGAGGATTTTCTCCGCTACTCCCGATTATTCAGAGACCGAACAATGTGTGCTTTATCTCTGTTCGGACGGTTTTCAAGACCAATTCGGCGGTGCCGATGACAAGAAATTTATGGTTAAAAACTTCAAAAAATTGCTTTTTGATATATCCGAAAAACCGATTTGTGAGCAAAAAGAAATTTTAGAACAAACTTTTGAGACATGGAAAGGCAATCAAGAACAAACCGATGATGTGATGGTTTTGGGCATTAAGATTGTTTAAAAAGACTGTGGTGTTTTTCTCGATAATTGCTTCTGTCTGTGAAGAAATGACTTCTTTTGAATTTGTACATAAAAATCTATCAGCAACTAAAAAAAATATTTGTAAATATTGAGGTCTTTGCCGGTGCATATTTTTTAGAAAGTACAAAAGCCTACATTACGCACATTAGCCCGCCTTTTCGCAAACATAATGTTACTTAAAAATCTAAAACAAAAAAAAACGGAATAAAATTGGGAAAAGAAAGGAAAGTTGTAATTTTAGATTGAAAAAAAAACACAACTTAATCCACTTTTTCCATGAAAAATTTGCAGAAAAAAAATCAAAAAGAGCAAAAAAAAAGCGGAAAAAAAATGACTTGATATGAAAAAAAATAGCACCGGTAAGGCAAAATTTGCATAAGAATTTTGCCTAAAAAGCACTTAAAAAAAAATTTTTGAGGACAGGGAAAGCATAATTTTCATTTTAGATTTTTAGGTACTATTTAATCGGTTTTATTCAATTACTTGCAATTAGTAATGCTTTGTGCAGAACATTGACCAAAAGTATCTGCACTTTAAACCGTTTTTTGACTTTCGCAAGTTTCAGGGCAAAAATTTCTTTGCGGGGGAAAGGGCTTAAACGACAAGCGCACTTTTTGTAAAACAGGAGCGAACCCGACAAAATACCGCGTTTCAAGCACTATATTTTAATTAATCCCATTAAATCTCCCCTTCTAAATGTAGCAGATAAGCGTCTTAATTCAATATTTTCATATCCTTCACTAAAATATATATTTAAGGTTTTCACTAAAATTTCATTTGCGCGTTCAAACAATTTATCCTTATGGCTTTCAAAAAAATTAATAATTAGATTGAAGTTTGAATGATTTAACTTTTTAAAAGTTATATTGTTATCATTAAGAATTAATTTACCAATTATCATTGAAAGAAAATAATTGCTATACGGCATGTGTGGATATTGTTCAATTAAATTGTCTTTGCGCCGTAGATTATCACAAAACCGATAAATCATAACTGCTGTTACTAACTGAGCTGCATTTATGTCTTTAAAAACTTGGTCATAATACTTTCCAAATAAATTATTCTTGTTGAACTTCGTAACATGCGGTTTTTCTCGCCAAATTGAATAAATTGCTTCCGCAGCCACCGACGAAGGAATAAAATCCCCTGAAGAAACTGCGTCTCTTACTCGTTTGTAGGTAAAGCCCAAATTTTTAACATCAATCTCTAAGGCTCTTTGTATGTTGTCGTTTGCTCGTAAATCCCTTAAATCAACAGGATTTTGGCTGTTCGTCGCTAATGTAACATCGGTTATTAAGTCTTGGGCATCTCCTGATAATTCATATAACCTGACAAGAACAAATGCGTTTGTGTAATCAATATTTGGAAATTCATTTATTGTATGCTGAATTGTTTTGCAAGTCTGTCCACCGTTTATGATTTGTAAATCTTCAACATTTACAGCCCAGTCTGATTTCAAAAGTCCCGAATAACTGAACTTGCTGCAAACCATTGTAATTCCATTGTTATAAAAATAAAAGTTTTCTCGTTTGTCGCTTGTCAGCGTTTCTTTAATAGCATAATTTACATTATTTTTACTTTTTAGCCCTAAATACCTTCTTACATTTTTCTGCAATAAATTATCTCCGTGATTATCAAAAAGTGATTTTAATTCGGTAACACTGATTTTACCAACTATAACTCGTTTAAAATTATAATCTTCCGAAATACTTACCCCTGATAATCTTATGGTGGCTTTGACAGGTTTATTGTTAGTAATTCTATGAACAATATCGTCATGATTATAATGCTCAAAAACAATTTGTTCATCGGGAAAATCAGCATTTTTTATATGATTATTTCCTTCTTCATTCCACATCAGACCATTATTAGCAAATATACATTTAATTATCGGAATTTTTGCATCTGAAATTAATGAACTAATTTCTGCTATTTTCGCTGCTAATTCTCTGTTTTTGTTAACTGATTTTGAGGGGTCAAAAATGGTTCTAATTGTATCAATGACTTTTTGAATGCTGTTTGAAGGGAAATTGCTGTTCTCTTCTAAATTGAATTTGTATTTTCCTTGAAATAAAATTACAGGAAATTCATCACCGGAAACATCTCCAATGTAAAGCGCATCAATTCCTGCATCATTTCCGCCTTCTGTTAATTGGTTAAACGCTTCGTATAATTCAATTCCTAAATATGTAGAAACAGCGAGTAAAACAAATGATTTTGATAATTTTCTGCTTTTATCAGTTGTTTCAGAAAACCATGCAGGATTTTCTTCAACAATTTTCGCAATCCTTTGGTCTATAATGTGTTTGTTAATGTCCAAAATTTATACTATTTAATCGGTTTTATTCAATTATTTGCAATTAGCAATGCTTTGTGCAGAACAATGCCCAAAAGTATCTGCAATTTAAACCGTTTTTTTTGACTTTCGCAAGTTTCAGGGCAAAAATTTCTTTGCGGGGGAAAGGGCTTAAATGGCAAGCGCACTTTTTGTAAAACAGGAGC
>JBPOJO010000560.1:0-1959 GCA_052033485.1 Bacteroidota bacterium
TGCTTGAAGAATTCTTGATAAAATGATGACCGCAGTGTACAGCAGAGCAGCAACGGCAATTTGAATATTAGCTTTCATGTTGCAAGAATTTTAGTAACAACTTCCGTTGCAGGATTCTTTTAAAACCCAAGCACTTCCCCATGAGGATATCATAGCACAACGCCCTGAAACGCATGACTACTGCCACAAAACTATGATTTTTTTTTTTTTTTAAAAACTGTCAGAAACAAAATCTGTCTTTTAAGATGCAACAAAAGTAAAGGTAAAAATATAAAAAAGAAAATAAATTTTGTTATTTGTTGTAAAAAAATAAGAAATATTATCAAAAATAACTCATTCGGATAAATGATGAAAGTTTGTTTTAAGAATATATGTGTAGTTTTTACCGACCACTCCTTAAGCAGACAATTTTTCAATAAATTTGTCGTTTAAATTCAATAATTATGCATTTATTACTGCTTTCCTTGTTCTTTATTTTCCTTGCCATAACCTTTCGCAAAAGAAAATATTTTTTTTTCAGAGGCTTGATATGGTTATTTACAGCGTTGTTTTTTATTTTTTATTGCTCAGCGTTGTTTTATTTTTATTCACTAAAAAAAACATCATATCAAAAAATTGCAACACATATTCAAAATTTTGATATAGAGAATGTTCATTATCCCGAACAAGAGTTTCTGCTTCACAGTCTTTTTTCAGATGCACTTGTTCAGTCTGACAAATCAGAAACGGAGGCAGAACATATTTTTTTGCTTGAAAAATCGTGCGAAAATATGCAATTACTGCAAGAAAAATACTTCTCTCGAAAGTGCTCAAGCCATCTTTTTACGGCTCATTTCACCATTCTGTTGTGCAGGTACAGGTTTTTGAGTAAAAATTCAACTTTTGATTCAATAATTACTGAAAACTGTCAGCACCTCTACAATGAGCTTTTTTTATCACCTGACTTTTTGATAAGCTCTTATGATGATGTTTCCGGCAGATGGACAGCCGATAATTTTGCAATCGTTAAAGCCATCAAATTATCCAATCAAGTCAACTTAGTGCAATGCAATTTACTCTTAAAACGTATTTTTGAAAAGTATCAAGATTTTGAAAGCAATTTGACCGTCTCGGAGATTAACTCTTTTGAGGATTGCAGAAAATTCAGAGGAAGTTCTTTGATTTTTCAATCCGAAATTTTGTTTGAAGAAAATCATGAAAAGGCAAGTAGATTTTGGAAAATTGTAAAAGACTGTTTTAAAATTAATTATGTTTTTTTTGTCGGTTTTAGAGAGTATCAAAAAAATTGTTCAGGTGCAGAAGATTACGATTCGGGAATGCTGTTGCATGAAATCAGTAGCAATGCCACCGGTTTAGCACTTTCGGCATCGGCTTACGCAAATGACCGTCGGGTGTTTGAAAAGATTTTTTTCGCACTATGTGTCGCAGATGCCGGAATTTTCATTTTTTTCCCCGAAAGTCTGCCCCAAAGAGAGCAAACTCTTGCACACGCGGTCATTTTTAAAGCCCTAAATCGAGCCAATTTTACGTTTTTCATGTATTGAAATTTTCTGACTTTAGCCCCAAAATTTGGAAAATTCTGACGCAAAACGCAGAAAGTGCTGTCCATATGGAATATGTCAAAAGACCGTAATTTTTTTCAGCCAATCAAGTTCGGTTTGCAACTGCTCGATTTTTGGCATAAAGGCATTCTGTTTGAAGTACATCTTTTGTATATCCTTGTCAAAATACAAAGTCTACCTTATTTTTTGTTTTTTTCTTTCCGAAAAATTGGGAGCATTTTGGTGAAAAATTTGTTTGAAAAAGAGGGAATTTTGAAAAAAATTGAGTAAATTTGTTCACTTTTGAAGTCAAAAAAGAGATGCAAAATTCTGTTTCGTTTCCTTATTTTCAAAAAAATAATTTTGTCAAAATCAATGTAAGATTTTTAATATTTTCGTTGATTTTAATGTGTTTTTT
>JBPOJO010000067.1:0-6746 GCA_052033485.1 Bacteroidota bacterium
ACATTTCATTTACTATTGATAATGAAAAGTTCAAAGAAGTAATTAGTGCTTTTTGGAAAGACTACAGCAATACCTCTTTATTTGATAAAACAAAAGATAAACTTATCATTGTTAAAAATGGTTTGACAAAAGATGAAAGAAATCATCTTAAATCTCTTTTTAATTGGGCAATAAACGACGCAACAGAAACAGATTTTCTTTCAGAAGTAAACAGAGTTGAGGGGAAAAAAAAGCGATTAGATGTTTTTCGTGTCGTATTAAAAGAAGCAAACAACAACACGGAATTAACCGACAAAGAAATATGGGAGTTTCTAAAATGTGTTGATGTTTTGGAATATGATTTTCTAAATGAAGGCAGTATTGATAAAACTTACTTTTTTAATCTGATTCTCGGTCAATTATTAATTTCGATGCTTGCGTCTCAAAAGTTAAATCAAGATAAAAAGCCCGTTTACGGCATCTACGTAACCGGGCGATTTTGGTTTTTTGTCATTCTTGACGGCAAAAAATATGCTGTCAGCAAGTCATACAGCGCGGAAGACGAAGAAATTTACAAAATTTTTGCCATGCTGTTGAAGCTCAAAGAAATCATGAACGCTTTGTACAAAGATGTTTAATTCAGGCATTTTCCGGAATTTTTTGCTCTTGGTCGAGCGGAAAATTAACGGGATTGGTATGTGAAAAAACGAATCCTTTGCCGATAATTTTTTCGGAAGAAATCAACTTTGAACTTCCTTTTTCACCGTCATAATTTGCCGGTGAATATTGCGGTAACATAGCAGCTTGCTTACTCACCACTTCTCGTTTTATGGGGTGTTCGGGTGCAACAAGGTTAAAAATTTCGCCTTTTTCAAAATTTTCACAAGCAAAAAGCACCGCTTGCAGCATATCGTCTGCGTACACATAATTCACGGGCGATTCGGATTGCATGACTGTTTTTTCCGCAAAATATTTTGCCGCAAATCTTCCCTTGCCCATCAAACCTCCTGCCCTTAAAATCATTGCGCCGCAGCGTTCGCGCAGAGCAGTTTCTGCCGCAAGAATCGGATTTTTTTCGACAACGGGAGACTCTTCGGTGATGATTTTGTCCGAATTTTCATACACGGAAATCGAACTCACAAAAACAGATTTTTCATTTCGCTGCGAAAACAAACCTGCGAGGCGCGCAAAAACGCCGGCATAATCGCCGGTTTTGCCGGGCGGAACACAAAAGATAAAAAAGTCAAATTCTTCTCCGATAAAATCGGGCAAAGAACCGTCAGAATGCCATACGGCAGCATGAATTCCCGCTTTTTGAAGCGACTCAAGTTTTTCGGCAGTGGTCGTTGTCCCAAAAACCGTATGTCCCTTTTCAATCAATTGTTGCGCAAGCGGAAATCCAAGCCAACCGCAGCCAAAAATTAAAAACTTTTTCTTGTCCATTGTAGATGTTTCATTTTCCCTTGCAAAATTGCAGCGGGACGTTTTTTTTACAAAAATAGTCATAATAAATTCATTCTTGCGCACATAAAGTCGAAAATTTGTGCTGAAAAACACTTTGCAAAAGTTTTTTTTTATTTTTTCAAAAAAATATATCTTTGCGCGTCCTAATTTTTTTACCTTTGCAAAAAAATCATTATGAAACGTCTGATAATTCTCCTTGTATTTTTGGCGGCTTCCGCAACAAGTTATGCGCAGGAAGGTTTTCGCTTCGGTTTTAGATTAACTCCGCTCGTCAGTACCGTGCGCGCGTATGACCAAGACAAAAAAGCATTAGATGAGCTGCCGAGCGGAAAAGCAGGTATTTCGGCAGGTTTGATGGGAATTTACGGCTTTACCGAAAAAGTCGGACTTTATACCGGTTTGCTTTTTACCTCTAAAGGCATGGGCTACAAAAACAATAACGGAAACGGTTGGGGTTCGAATAAATGGCAATCAAACTTAACGACCCTCGAAATTCCGCTCGCTTTGCATTTACTTTCAAATGAGGTGATGCCGGGTATGAAAATTCGCGGACTTTTCGGCTTACAAAATAATATCCTCATCGGCGTTACCAATAAATTCGACGATGTTACGGACAAAAATCGCGAAAATTACAGTTTTTTTGTTCCCGATTTGCTTGTCGGACTCGGCGTTGAGTGGAAATTGGAAAAAGTCGGAACGCTTGATTTAGGCATCAGCTATCATCACGGCTTGGGAAATTTTTACAAAAGCCCTGAATTGGAATTAGCCGGTAAAAAAATTTACGCAGGCTATAAAATAAATTATATCGGCTTGGATTTGGGTTATATTTTTTAGGTGCGCAATAAAAAGAAATGCGCAGGTTTTAAATTCCTTAAAAAACGGCAAAAATGTTCCTATTTTTGCCGTTTTTTGTTTGATTGCGCCCAATGTTCTGTTTTTCCACTGTGCTTATTTGGCATGGGTGTAAGTTGTGCACATTATAATGCTAAGTTTTTGCCAATATTCCGCTTTCGCGCACTTACAAGCTCGCAAACGGTGTTCGGACAGGCTGAATATTGCTTTTTTTGAGTGTACCGCGAGCTTTAGCTTGCGAATTTAAGGAGGATGCTATCCGGATTTAAGGTCGCAAGTTAAAGCTCGCGGTACATTCATTGGCAAACGGGCTAAATAATTTCGTTTTTTTTTATTTCAAAAAAATTCCGATTTTCAAATTTATTTGCTAATTTTGTAAGAATATAATTAAAGTATATCTAAAAAAATATGAGTTTACTCAATGTAGATTATTTGCACCTATTTTTAAAAGAAAAACTCTTCATTACAGAAAAGTTTGAGGCGAATACAATGCCCGTAAAAGCCGAAGACTTACCCGAAATTAACGTTACTGCGGTCAAAAAAGAATTTCAATTTGCCGAAACAGGCGGTTTTCAAAAAAAAATTTTAATTGTTTTGCCTTTTTCTTCTCTAAAATCCGAAAACGATTTGGATTTTCTTTTTCGCATCTTAATTGCTTGTCAATTATCCGAAAACGATTGGAAAATTATCGAGATTAAACCGGAGGAAACAGACTTTTTAGGACTTGTAGAGAAGTTTTCGCCCGCGATTTCTGTTTTTTTTGGAAATTTCGGCGAAATATTTTTTGGAAAAAAAGATATTTTTCCGTATTTTATGCAAAAAATCGGCGGCAATTTGTTGTTAGCTGCCGAAGAATTGTCAATTTTGTCGGCTTCGCCCGAAAAGAAAAAACGTTTGTGGCAAACTTTACAACTTGTCCCTTTTCATACATTTTAACGTCGAAAATGATGAACAATGCACCCGAACCGCTTTTTAAAGCAAAAATATTGATGTCTTACAAAGAAGACATTGAAAACAGAGGATTTTGGGATTGGCTTAAAGCGCATCAAACGACTTTGATGGAGCCTTTGCACAAATTTAAAGGCGAAATCAGGCTTTATGATGATATTTTAGAACTCGAAGGGCGCGGAGGTAAGGGCGATTATACGCTTTTGGTCTGCACGAATAAGCAGTTGCGCGATGTTTTTTTGGGTTTTGATAATACTTTCACGATTATGGAAGACCGTATGTTGGGACTGACTTTCAGACCGCTGCGCATCAAAATTGAAAACGGCAACAAAGATTTTACCCTGTATATCATCATTAATTACGACAAAATTTTGCGCACTGCTGACAATATTAAGTGGCAAAAAATTTTGACGGAGTGGAAAAAAGAGCCTACGCATTAACAGAATAATAAGCCCGCCCCTGTTTTAAAAGACTTTCGTACGCGCCTCGAATAACGCTTGCTTGTTTTCGAGGCGGCTAAAACGAATAAACTTTGCCCTTTCTCCGGCAAAGCAAAACATAAAATCCTTTTTAAACATTTTCCGAAAATAAATCATTTGATTTCGACTTTCGAACATCAAATTGAAAAATATTTGCCTGTTTATCATTTTTTTTGCCGAATAATGAACTTTTTTTTGTGTTTTGCGTTTCAATATTAATTCAATGTTAATTTTATGTTTCACAAATCAATTAATTGTTGCATCAGAGTTGAAAAAGTTGGTAATGATAGGGTTCTTGTCGACATTTCTTTTTGTCGGCAGCGTGTTGGCTCAACCGGCGTTCCGTGAGCAAAGCACCATTATTTCTTTCCGTGATTCGCTTCTTTTCGCCCTTTCCGAAAAGTCTGAGGAGCAATCGGAGGAATTTTATTTGCCTTTTATTTTACTTTCTGACCGCAATATCAGCCAAAAAAATATGCTTGAAGCGGAAGAAAAAACAGCACTTCTTTTCAATAATTTGCCCAAAAGAGGCAAAAATTTTAAGCTCTATATGCAATCCGTTTTCCGGTACGTGCATGGTACTTTTTTGAGAAAGTATTCGGAATACCCAAGCTTTTACGAAACATTAATGCACGGCAACTATGATTGCCTCACCGCAACTACTCTTTTCGTCCTGATTTTTAAGCATTTAGATATTCGGCATGAGATTGTCGAAATTAAGCAGCACATCTATTTATTGGCGTATGACGAAACGGGAAGGCGTGTTTTGATAGAAAGCACGGACGTTCGGAACGGCTGCGTACTTTTTGAGGCAGACATTCGCGAACGTTTGAAAGACTATGACTTGAAAAACAGTCGTTTAAGCGATGATTTGCTCGGAGAAAAAGACTATAAAAGAAACATTACTACGCCGCAACTTGTCGGATTGCACTTTTTTAATCAAGCTGTAAGTGTTTTTAACAAAAGCAATTACATGCTTGCTGTTGATTTTTTAAAAATAGCTGACCGCTTTTATCCCTCGCGCAGAATCAGCGCGTTAATGGTACTTTCTTTAGATGCCGTTACGAAAAACAGGCAGTTAAAAGCTGAGCAAAAAATTGCCGTCATGGAAAAGTACAAGAAACATTACGAAACTGTTAAGGATTTGCCGGGAATCGTTTCGGCTAATTAGTTTGACAAAAAACTTAAAATAACGTTAATGAATGTATGCTTTTTTTTATCTGCATAACGAATAACTTTGCACCCGAAATTTGCATTGGCTAAATTTACTTGCTTTTGTTATGCAGATTCTCTTTTTCACTCAAAAAAAGCATAAGCTCAAATGAGAAAAAACATTATACTTTCATTTTTTGCCCTTATCGCGTGGACATTAGGAATGTCATTCGCATTTGCGCAAGGTTCAACAACCTCTGCCATTTCGGGCATCATTAAGGATAACAAAGGGGAGTTTATTCCCGGCGTAAATGTCCTTGCGGTACATGAACCGACCGGCTCAAAGTTCGGCACGGTTACGAACGAAAACGGTCAATACACTATCAGAAACATGAACGTCGGCGGTCCGTATAAAATTACCGCATCGTTTGTTGGCTACAAAAACGCGGAGCAATCCAACATTTTTTTGAGTTTGGGTGTTACAACGAAAATTAACTTGGAACTTGTTGAAGAAGCCGTTACTACCGATGCCGTAGTCGTTACCGGTGTGCGCGACAGCTATATGAACGGCGAACGCACGGGCGCGACAACGCCGATTTCTTCTGCTCAAATTTCGCAATTACCGACTGTTTCGCGTAACCTTGCCGATTTCACGCGCTTAACGCCGCAAGCATCTGTTACGGCAAACGGCGGTATTTCTATCGCGGGCATGAACAACCGTTACAACTCAATTTTCATTGACGGTGCGGTCAATAATGACGTTTTTGGTTTGTCAGAACAAGGCACAAACGGCGGTCAAACGGGTATTTCTCCGATTTCAATTGATGCAATTGAGGCATTTGAAGTTGTTTTAGCTCCTTTTGATGTTCGTCAAGGCGGTTTTGCGGGCGGCGGTATCAATGCCGTTACGCGCAGCGGTAAAAACAAAACGGACGGCTCTTTTTATTGGTTTCACAAAGACCAAAACCTCGCAGGGGTTACACCGACGGACATTGAAGGCGTAACGAGAAAAAAATTGGACAAATTTTCTTCCAATACTTACGGTTTTCGTCTCGGCGGAGCTATTATTAAAGACAAGTTGTTTTTCTTTATTAACTCCGAAATTCAACGCGACCAAACGCCGCAACCTTTTGATATTGCTCAATTCCGAGACCAAACAATAACTGCGGAAAAAATTGATTTGTTAACTAATAAAATTAAAACTTATGGTTACGACCCGGGTGGTTATACAAACAATGTACGAGAGTTAAAAGGGGAAAAATTCTTGGTGAGATTGGATTATAATCTCAATGACAAGCACAAATTGACTCTTCGCCACAGTTATACAAAAGGTTTGAACATTGATGCTCCCCGTTCTTCAATTTCTGCTATTAATTTTTATAACAGAGCTATTACGTTTCTTTCAACAACAAATTCAACTGCTTTAGAATTGAAAAGTAATTTAAAATCTGCTTCTAACAGTTTAATTATAGGCTTTACGAACGTGATTGATGACCGAAACGGTACAGGTTCTCCTTTCCCTTCTATTTCAATTAGAACAGGTCAATTGACAACGATTAATTTCGGTACTGAACCATTTTCTGCGGCAAATAAGCTCACGCAGAATATTTTTACGATAACCGATAACTTCTCTATTTACAAAGGGAAACACACTATCACATTGGGCACTCATAACGAGTTTTACAATATTTACAACTTGTTTATTCGTCAAAATTTTGGTGCTTACGACTTTAACTCTCTTGAGGACTTTATGGCAGATAAACCTGCAAGGCAATATGACCGCAGCTTTTCATTAGTTGATTCTAAAACGGGAGACGGTTCCGATGCTGCAGCGAAATTCAATGCGATGCAATTAGGATTTTATGTGCAAGA
>JBPOJO010000296.1:0-4555 GCA_052033485.1 Bacteroidota bacterium
TATACAGTTTCTAACGGATAACAAAGAGAATATGAATTATTTTCTAACGATTTGTAACGACTAATGGCGTATTTTGTGCCGACAGGCACCTTAACTTGGTAGAAAATCAGGTATTCTTCCTGCAAAATGTTTTTTTAGGGACTGTATATATTTTGCAAATTATTTTTGAAAATCCTTAACTTTACAGTGATGCCCCTTAGCCTGCCGTCAATTAAAACGGCATTTTGCCTGTACAGGCGGCACTTTTTGTGTCAAAAAAGCATGATTTTTTTTAACACCTTTCCTTTTTTTCAAATTAATTTTGTATCATTGCATTTTAATTTCCGAAGTATTTTTACTTCAAATTTTACGCATTCATTTTAAGAACATTAATCCTGCCGATAACATGGTCAAAGACGAAAAAATGACATTCAAATCCTATATTGCCGAAAATAAGGAAAGATTTCTCGACGAACTTTTCGCGCTTTTAAGAATTCCTTCCGTCAGCGCGGACAGCAAATTTAAAGCGGAAACCGCTCGCGCTGCCGAATTTGTTGCCGAAAAATTGAAAGAAGCAGGCGCGGACAAAATCGAAGTTTGCCCCACTGCGGGACATCCGATTGTCTATGCCGAAAAAATTATTAACCCCGATTTTCCGACAGTTTTGGTCTATGGGCATTACGATGTACAGCCTGCCGACCCCTTAAATTTGTGGGATTCGCCGCCTTTTGAGCCCGTTATCAAAAACGAACGCATTTACGCGCGCGGTGCGTGCGACGACAAGGGGCAAGCCTATATGCACATTAAGGCATTTGAAATGTTGAATAAAATGCAAAATCTCAAATGCAATGTGAAATTTATGATTGAGGGAGAAGAAGAAGTCGGCTCCGTAAATTTAGAAAATTTTACCAAAGAAAATGTTGCAAAATTAAAAGCCGATGTAATTTTGGTCTCCGATACGGGCATGATTGCCAACGACATTCCCTCAATTACCGTCGGTTTGCGCGGTTTGAGCTATGTCGAAGTGGAAGTAACGGGACCGAATCGCGACTTACATTCGGGCTTGTACGGCGGCGCGGTTGCGAATCCGATTAACATTCTTTGTGAAATGATTGCGAAATTAAAAGACGAAAACAATCACATTGCCGTAACGGGTTTTTATGATGACGTGGCGGAAATGACGACGGAGGAAAGAGCTGACATGGCGCAAATCCCCTTTAATTTAAACGATTACAAAAAATTATTGGATTTGCAAGAAGTCCACGGCGAAAAAGGGTATTCGACCCTCGAACGCGCCTCTGCTCGCCCGACTCTTGACGTAAACGGCATTTGGGGCGGCTATACGGGCGAGGGCGCGAAAACGGTCATTCCGTCGAAAGCCTACGCCAAAATTTCGATGCGTTTAGTGCCGAATCAAGACCCCGAAAAAATTACACAACTTTTTTCTGACTTTTTCACAAGCATTGCGCCGCCTTCTGTCAAAGTAAAAGTTACGCCGCATCACGGCGGCTATCCCGTCATTACGCCTTCCGACGCGCCGGCGTACCGCGCTGCGGCGAAGGCTTACGAGCAAACTTTCGGAAAAAAACCGCTTGCAATGCGCAGCGGAGGCAGTATTCCGATTATCGCAATGTTCAAAAAAGTATTGGGATTGGATTCCGTTTTGATGGGCTTTGGGCTTGACATTGACGCAATTCACTCGCCGAACGAAAGTTACGGGTTGTTCAATTATTTTATCGGCATTGAAACAATTGCGCATTTTTACGAAAATTATGCGAACAGCGAAAAATAATTGAGCGATAATTTTTTTGTAAAGAACAGAAATTCCCTGTCGAAAGAACGGTTTTAAAAACTGTCATTCGGCAGGGAAATTTTGTTTTATCCCTTCAAAAAGTCTGCAACGATTTTTTCAAGTTCCGCACAGGCGTTTTCGAGGCGGTCGTTGATGAGCGTAACATCAAATTGCGGCTCAAAAGTGAGTTCATAAGCGGCTTTCGACATCCTTTTTTCGATGTTTTTACTTGTTTCGGTTTGCCGCGCCTCCAATCGTGTTCGCAAAGTTTCGAGGTCGGGAATTCTGACAAAAACAGCTAAAGCCTTTTCACCGTAAATTTTTTTGAGGCTCAAACCGCCTTTGACATCAACATCAAAAAGCACAATTTTGCCCATTTTCCAAAGATTTTCGATTTCCGACCGCAGCGTCCCGTAATAGTTTCCTTGATAAACTTCTTCATACTCAACGAATTGACCGTCGGCAATTTTATTTTCAAAATCAACTTTGGAAAGAAAATGATAATGAACGCCGTCAATTTCCCCCGCACGCGGCTCGCGCGTTGTCGCAGAAACCGAAAAAGCCATTTTTTCTCCGTAAATGCTCAAAAGATGTCGCACCAAAGTCGTTTTTCCCGAGCCGGAGGGAGCGCAAAAAATAATCAGTTTTTCGGTTATTGCATTAGTTTTTTCATCTTGAAGAAGCAAAGTTTGCGTATCTTCCGAGAGCGTTTCCATATTGAAAAAATGTTAAAGGTTTTCTTCCCTGATGCTGCCGAAAACAAATCCGGCGACAACTTTGGGGTAAAAATAAGTGGATTTCTGCGGCATGGTATAGCCGGTTTTGCAGACTTGTAACACGTCCGAACGGCGAACTTCATTGACTATAAAAGCAAAATCGCCCTTTGCCGCTTCCTGTGCGGCTTTTGTGAAATTTCGCTCAAAGGATATTTCGGCGCAGGCGCGTTGGTCTTTGCCTTTTACCCCAAAAATTTTTTCAAAAACAAAAAAATGCAAAACCGTGAGGTCGAGACGTTTGACAACGTCGGGAAAATCCCAAGACAAGAGCGGAAATGCGTCCGGTTTTAATTTTACAGAATACGCATTTTCTCCTTTGATAACACCAAAACACCATTTTTTGTTCAAAATCATACCCTCTAAATCAGCAAGGTCTTCAACAGGGCGAATGTAAAAAAATTCACGGCATTTCTCTAAAAATGTTTCTTCGGACATATCGGAACGAAAAATTCGATGCGTCGGCAAAATTCTTAAATCATTTGAAAAAACATTTGTAAAATACATTAAATGATAGTTAAAAAGTGCATTCTGCGCCGCTTCGGGGTGTTTTTCCTGCATTTTTTTTCTCAAAAAAACCGAACTTTCGTAGCGGTGATGCCCGTCCGCAAGAATAATGTTCTTTTTAGACATTTCATCAATAAATAATTTAATAATTTTTTCATCATCAATTTTTGCCAAAACATCACGTACTCCCTGATGGTCTTCAACTTCGTAAATCGGCGTTTTGATAGCCTCGTCGGTGTATCTTTCGAGCATAAAATCAACGTCTTCGTATAAACCGTGCGTCGGACTTGTGTGCATGAGCAGCGTTTCTAAAAGCTCCGTTCTGTCATTGACGGCTTTCGGAATCGTGTTTTCGTGTCTCAAAATAACATTTTCTTGCCAATCATACGCCCTGATGTAAGCGATAAAACCTTTTCGGCAAAAAATTTCTGAACTGCCTTGCGGCGCAAAATATTGGTAGTAAGCATAAATGCAGGGTTTTTCGTCTTGTACGATAATGCCTTCTTTCAGCCAATTTTGCAAGGTTTCCGCCGCGTTTTTGGTCGGATTTTCTCCCGACGGAACCGAGAGGTGAATGCTGTTAAAGCGATTTTTGTAAAGCGCGTCCCTTTGTTTTTTCGATACAACATCAAAAAGGGGCGAAGTCAATTCTCCGATGCTCGGAAATATTTCCGGGTTATACCGAAAAGCGCGAAAAGGGCGAATTTCTGCCATGAAATCAATTTTTAGAAACAAAAAAATATAAGCACCTAAAAATCAAAAAAAAACGATGACATCATAAAAGATTTACAGGTTTTTTATCCCAAAAACGACAATTTTACCCTGTTAATCCTGAAATCTTGTCAATTTTTACTCAAATTCGATTTTTAGGCTGCATTTTTTAAAATCTCAGTGCGAGCCTGTATATTTTGCCAAATTTACGAAACAAATTCATTCCTTCCGTCATGCTTTTTATGAAGCATGAAAATTTTAGGGCAAAAATAAGCTTTCTGTGTTTTTACGCAAATAAATTGATGTTAAAAAAAGCCGTCTTTGTTACGCGCAATCCGTTTCATTGAAAAAATTCGCGGAGTTGAACTTTTGCGCCGAAAGACAAATATGGGCATTATGTTGAGAATCATAGCCTTTAATCGTCAATTTTGTTTTTCTTTCGCGCAAATATTCAGCAATCAAAAGACATTCTTGTACGCTGTCAATTTGTTGAAATTTTTGTAATAATTTTGCGCTACGGCTAAAGAGGAAGGGCGCGAGGTGCGAAACATTGAAATTGCCCGAAAAATGAAGTTAAAAGGCAAATCGTATGAAGATATTTTTGATTTTACGGGCTTGACCAAAGAACAAATTGATGAACTCTAAAAAAGCCTGATAAACAAAAAATCAGATTTCCGAATAAATCTCGGACTAATTTTGAGATAATCAAATAAAAGAATAAATTTGCATAATAAAATTAAAACCCATGAGCAATAACAAATTAATCCGTTTTGATTGGGCAATGAAAACATTG
>JBPOJO010000195.1:0-6500 GCA_052033485.1 Bacteroidota bacterium
AGCTCGCGGTACATTTAGGTCGCAAGCTAAAGCTCGCGGTACATTTAGGTCGCAAGCTAAAGCTCGCGGTACATTTAGGTCGCAAACTAAAGCTCGCGGTACATTTAGGTCGCAAACTTGTCAATTAAAAATGATTTTTTTTCAGATACTCTGCTTGCAGAATAGTTTTTGTTGTCTGCGACATTCCTTGAAAGAAATTTTGTTTTCCGTGTTTAGCTTTTTTAAGGCTGAAAATTTGTTTTTCTCAAAAAAAAATATGAATATTGTTTTTGTAAATGAATGAAGAAAAACCGCGCAAGCTGTTTTATATTTTCAAAAACTTTTAAAAATAAACGCATGACAAAAGCATTTTTTATCGCGATTTTTACTTTTTTTTCACTCTCCGCTTTTGCACAAGAAGGTGTTATAGGCAAATGGAAAACGATTGATGACGAAACAGGAAAACCAAAATCCATCATCGAATTGTACGAAAAAAACGGCAAACTTTACGGCAAAGTCATTAAACTTTTCCGCGAGCCGAGCGAAGACCAAGACCCCGTCTGCGACAAATGCACTGACGACCGCAAAGGAAAAAAAATTATCGGTATGGACCTCGTGCGGGATATGGAAAAAGACGGAGATGAGTGGGAGGACGGAACAATTTTAGACCCCAAAAAAGGTAAAATTTACGATTGCAAATTGTGGCTTGAAGACGGCAAATTGCAGGTAAGAGGCTATATTGCATTCCTTTTCAGAACGCAAGTTTGGGTTCGTGAAAAATAATCGCCAAGAATGAGCGGCATTTTTTGCCCCCGTGTACCAAAAATACACGGGTTTTTTCGTTTTTGTTTGATTTCTTATTAATTTTGCATTAAGAAATCATTGATGTGAGCAGATGCTTGCTTTTAACAACCTTAAACCAAAAAAATGCAAAAGCTGTCGGAAAAAAAAGCGATTCGATTGCTGTTTTGGATTTTTGTTTCGTTTATTCTGTATTTTAATACATTGTCTCACGGTTTTGTCTTAGATGACGGGCTTGTGATAACGGAGAATGCTTTCACGCAAAAAGGGATAGCAGGCTTGCCTGAAATTTTCACAAAAGACACTTATTACTCTTATTATCAACAGTTTGGGCGCGAAAATCTGCTCGAGCAAGGGCGTTATCGCCCGCTTTCCGTCGCAATTTTTGCCGTAGAACATGAGTTTTTCGGCAATCATGCCAAAGTTCGGCATTTCGGAAACATAGTTTTGTTTGGTTTGATGATGTTTTTGACGGCTGAATTTTTGCAAAAATATTTTTTTGCGGAACGAAAAAAAACATTCATTCTCATAGCCCTACTTTACGCTTCTCACCCGATTCACACGGAAATTACGGCAAATATCAAAGGCAGAGATGAGATTTTGATGCTGCTTTTTTTGATGCTTTCAGTCCTGCTTTTTTTTAAAAATTTTACAAGGGAAAATTCCAAATTGTCGGACAGTATATTGTCCGGTTTTTGTTTTTTTCTTTCATTGCTGTCAAAAGAAAGCGGATTTCCTTTTATTTTTCTGCTTCCTCTGACGGCATTTTATCTCTACGGAAAGGCAATCTTCGGAAAGAAATTTTTGCAATCTTGGGCAATTTTTTCACTTTTCGGCGGGCTGTATTTGCTGTTGCGCTTGTCTGTTTTGGGCTTTCAAACAACAGAAGTGAATGACATTTTGAATAATCCATATTCACTTGCGGAAGGAGAAACGGCTTTTTTAAGCAAAACAGCAATACTTTTTGAATATTTGAAAAAAAGTTTATTGCCGATTACCTTGTCATTTGATTATTCCTATCAACATTTTGACTACGTGAAAAATTTTTATTCCCCTATTTTTCTGCTCTCACTCGCCTTGCACGGGGGAATGATTTTTTTGGGGATAAATAGTTTGTTAAAACGCGAACTTTACGGCGTGGGTTTATGGATATACCTTTTTTCAATTTTATTGGTTTCAAATTATTTTGTCAACATCGGGGCAACGATGGCTGACCGCCTTTTGCATTTGCCTTTGTTGGGATTAAGTATTTTTGCAGGCTTGTTTGTTGAGCGTTTTGAAAAATATTTTACGGGTAAAAGTATGTACTTAAATATTGCTTTTGCGCTGTATTTGGGCTTTTTTGTTGTGCGCACTTGGGTAAGAAACAGCGATTGGAAAAGCAATGAAACGCTCTTTTTGCACGATGTTAAAGTCGTTCCGAACAGTTTGAAAGCCAACACAGCGGCAGCTTCGAGTGCGATTTTGATGGGCGATAAATCCGGAAATCAAATTGAAAGAACAGAGTTTTATCGCAAATCGCTTGAATTTTCGGAAAAAGCCGAACTGATTTATCCCGAATTTGTCGAAATTTATATCAATAAGGGAGTTGCCTATTCGCGGCTCGAAAACTTGGCAAAAGCCAAAGAAAATTGGGAAAAAGCTGAAAAAATTTTCCCGACGTACAATATGACGCAATACAAAAACACACTTGCTGAAATGTATATGCGTGAGGGGCTGCGCTACGGCTCCAAAAATAATTTTCGGGCAGCCAAAGAAAATTTCGATAAAGGCTTGAAATATAATGCTTTAAATGCCGATATTTGGTTTCATAAAGGCGGTGCTTATTTTTCCGAACACCGATTAGACAGTGCAATTTTTTGTTTTGAAAAATCTTTGCAAATTCGCCCTGCCTTTCATGACGCAATGAATGCACTCGGAACGGCGAAAAATATGAAAGAAAGTCAAACGCCGGTAAGCGAATAAATTACATTCGCAAGCCGACAATCGTGATATCATCGCGTTGTTCGCTGTTTTTTTGGTGATTTTTCAAATTTTCCAAAAGAATTTCTTTTTGTTCCGACATCAAAAGATGCGAATTTTTTTCGAAAATATTTTTCAAATTTTGAGAGCCGAAACGATTGCGTTTTTCGTCCGATTGGTCTGCAAATCCGTCCGTTGTGAGGTAGACAGCCGCGCCTGAATTGAGCAAAATTTGTTCATTTTCAAAAGGAATGTGCCGCGCCGCTTCACCGTTGATGCTTCTTCGACTGCCTTTTAATTCATTCAAATAGTTATTTTCGACATAATAAAGCGGTCTTTTTGCCCCCGAAAAAGTCAGCAGGGTTTCGTTTTCGACCTCCGTCGGTTCAAAAAAACAAATCAACATATCCATACCGTCGGAACTTCTTTCGCCTTTTGCATTGAGGATATTTCGCAAAAGTTTATCCGCCTCTTCCAAAATTTTGCAGGGCGAATGAATAAATTGCACATTGACAATTTCATTGAGCAACATGTGACCGATGAGCGACATGAACGCCCCCGGAACGCCGTGTCCCGTGCAATCCGTAACGGCAATGTGCACATTTCCGCCGATTGCACAACTCCAATAAAAGTCGCCGGAAACAATATCTTTGGGCTTTCCTATGACAAAAAAATCTTTAAAATGCTGATTCATATACTCTTCCGTCGGCAAAATGACTTGCTGAATCGTCATTGCATAGCGAATACTGTCCGTGATATTTTGATTTTTGGTTTGAATAATTTCGTACGAGCGCGAATTTGCCAAAGCAATCGCGACATAAGAGGCTAAAGCCTGAAAACTTGTAACATGATATTCTTTGTAGGCAAAAAGGTGAAAACTTTGCGCCGTTATCACGCCGAGCACTTGATTTTCGATAATAAGCGGCAGAAAAATGACTGATTTAGGTTTTTTTCCGAGTGCATTTCCCAAAACGGCATTTTCATTTTCACGATAATCATTGTGCAAAATAAGTTCCTTTTCGGCATGGCAGCGAACTGAAAGTTTATTATTTTCCGTCAAATAATCATAAAAAGGGCTAATTTTTTCACCTTCTGTCATAAAACTTCTAAATTCCAATCTTTCTGCATTCGCGTTATACGTGCCGATTCCAAAAATTTCGGCTTTCATCAGGGTGTTAATGTGCGTGTAAAGTTTTTCAACCAATGAATCAAAATTTAATTCGGCGGTAACTTTTTGCCCTACCTCACTGACAGCTTGAATTTTTTTATAGGAACGTTCCAATTCCTTTTTTTGCTCATCAATTCTGTCTCTTTGCGCCAAAAGTTCCTCTTTTTGCAAATTGATTTCTGCCGTGCGCAACTCAACAATTTTTTCCAATTTTTTGCGGCTTTCCTGTATCGAACGCACCCGCACACGATACGCAAAATAGAGGGCGGCAGAGATAAAAACAAACAAAAAGACGTAAAAAAGGGTAGTTTGATAAAAATGTGGTTTCTGAATAATGTCGAGGTTGACTCCTTCCGTGTTCCAAACTTTGTCATTGTTGCAAGCAGTGAGGTGAAAAGTGTATTTACCCGGCGAAAGATTTGTGTAAATCGCTTCACGCAGTTCACTTGTCTCAATCGCTTGATTCTCAAAGCCTTTCAGTTGAAAATTAAAGTTAACTTTTTTGGGTGCTATTAACCTCATAGCGGTAAATCCAATCACAATTCGGCGCGTTCCGGCAGGAATTTCAATTTTCTGCAAATTTTCACCGAGAAGAATTTTTTGCTCGTCGAGATAGATGTACTCAATGATAATTTTGGGCGGATTTTGATTGACAGTTAAGGAGTTAGGATTAACACAAACCACGCCGTCAAAGGTACAAATCCAAATTTTTCCTTCCGAATCAATACAATTTTGTCCGGTTGCATTACATTCCTCATCTTTCAAACCGTCACTTTTTCCGTACAAAACAAAACCGTCAATTTTTTGGTTATTTTTGGCTGCTTTGATTAAAGAATTTTTATTAACACAAAGTATGCCTTTGTTGCTTGGAATCCAAATATTACCGAATTTATCGGGCAGAACGCCGTAGCAACTTTCGACGGGCAAGCCGTTTTTTGTGCCTGCCGTATATATTTTTTCATTTTCAACAAAAGAAATTCCCGCATCGGTTGCCGCCCAATAGCGATTTTCCTCGTCCGTTGAAATTTTAAAAACCAAGTCGCTGCTCAAACCATCGCGTATTCCGAAAGATTTTACGGTAAAATTTTGGTCAATCAGCGCAAACCCCGCCGTGTTTGTTCCGACAAGAATATTTCCTTTTTTATCCTCTTTAATGTCCATAATAAAATCCGACAATAAGCCCGAATTGCCTCTGTTTAAAGTTTTTACGCTGCCGTCGCTCAAAAAAATCAACAATCCGCCCGTCCGAAAACCAAACCAAATATTGCCGCGGCTGTCCTCAAAAACACATCGTGCCTGCAAATCAGGCAAGCCGTTTTCTTTGCCGTAAAAAAATTCTTTGCCGTCGGGCGCAACTTTAACAATTCCCGAATAAGTGCAAAGCCAAAGATTACCGCTTTTATCCTTGATAAAAGAGCGCAATTTGTCTTTCAGCGGAGTTTTGAGCGGGAAATTTTTCACCTCGCCTTCTTGTAGGCAGTTCAAATTTTCGCCGTCGGTAGCGATGAAAATATTCCGCTTATCGTCTTCAAATATGCCGTTTGCTACTTTTGAAGACAAGCCTTCGCGATACGAAAAAACAGTAAATTTTCCCTCCCGAAGCCTGATTAATCCGGCTTTATAGGTGCAAGCCCACAAACTCCCTTCAGCGTCATGCAATATTTTCGGTATATCCTGATAAGGCAAACCTTCTTTTTCGCCGATGTAATCCGTGAATTTATTTTCGTTTGAATATTTGTAAATACCTTTATTTGATGCAATCCAAAGATTATTCTCGCGGTCGTTTGCCAAATCCATACAAACGATGCCTTTTGCGACTTCGGAGCGACGAATGACATTATTTTCAAAAATATTTAAACCTTCGTTTGTGCCAACCCAAATAATACCTTTATCGTCTTTATGAATTTTTAAAACTTTTTCAGAATAAAGGCTGTCTTTTGCATGGGGTATTTCAATAATTTTACCGTCAATGATTTTGACTATACCTTTTCCTTCCGTTGCGGCGAGAAATTCATTTTCGGAAAGTTCAAAAAAGTCGGCTACATTTGTATTGTCGTATTTGCTGCCTTTAATTTTTGTTAAAAATTTTCCGTCATAATAAAAAAAACCCGCTCCTCTTGTCCCTATGAATAAATGCCCTTTTGACGTTTCAAAAATGCGAGAAATCGGTTTTTCAAAATTTTTTAAGACTGAATCTTCGTAAAACAGCCAATTTTTACATCTCACTATACCGTTTGAATTAGTTCAGAGCAAAATTTCGCCGTTTTTTAGCTCCGTAAATGACATGATTCGATTGCTGCGCAAAAAAGGCATTTGCGATTTGTTAAAAAGTGTAAATTTTACGCCGTCAAAACGCAATAAACCCTCATACGCACCGAGCAAAATATAGCCCTGTGAAGTTTGCATGATTTCCTGAACACTGTTAAAAGGCATTCCGTTTTGATTATTCCAGTGCTCAAGCATGTATTGCGTGAGTTTTTTTTGCTTTTGCGCTTGTGCGAAATCATGGAAAAAGCAAGGTGTCAAAAAATTGAGTAACAAAAATAAAATTAGCCTTATATAGTGTTCGGAATTTTTTCCGTAAAAAATT
>JBPOJO010000485.1:0-1501 GCA_052033485.1 Bacteroidota bacterium
CCCGAAAATTGCATGAAAACTGCATTTTTAAGGTATTTGACGTAACGGCATCTACACGATTTACAAAAATTGCGCATTAGAAAAGATAATCTACAACTGCAAATTGTAAAACACTGTACAGCAAGCAATTAGCTTGCGAAAAAAAATCGGAGAGATGCCGACGGTACTGTCGGACTTTACGGCAACAAATTTTTTCTGAAAAGATTTACACAAGCGGAGGAGCGCGAGAGGGGACATTTTTTGAAAAAAAGACGGTATAAAATCGCGATTTTTCAGAATAATGACTTGCATTTTGAGAATAAAATTTCTTAAATTGCTCGCAGGAAATGCAGCCGGCAGGAAACATAGGGATAAAACCCGAAAAATCAAACACATGAGGGTTTTCGCCCGAATAAACGCTTAAATGATTTTCGCCCAAATCAATCGAAAAAAGGCAGGAAAAAAAATCACGGGCATCTTGATGTTCATGCAGCAAAAAGGGCTCTTCGTTTTCGGCGTGCGCGTGTGCGGTGAAACTGTGCCCGAAAAAGAAAAAAACCGATAAAAATAAGAATATTTTTGCTGTTTTTTGAAACATCATAAATTATTTTACTGCAAACATACAAGAAATAAAAATAGTTTCAAAAATTTTATTTTAATTGTTTGCCAATGGAATTTGATGCTGCTTGTACAACGGACTTAGTCCGTTTAATTATGCAGAAGGTAACGGACTGAAGTCCGTTGTAGTTTACTTTTTGCGGTAAGCTGCCCTAACGATTGATGAAATAAGTTTTGAAAATTTCGAGTGCTTTGAGTTCCTGCTCAGCGTATTTTTGAAAGATTTTATTCCCTACTTGCTGCTCTATTGCCGAAATTCCCACGTCTATTAACCGCAATCCTTTATGAGTAAGAAGTATATTATCGAAAGCAAGTCCGCTGATGTCCGAGGGGCGTTTCAAATCGCGGTGCGCAAAGCCTGCGCGGTGCAGTTGCTTCAACTCATCTTCAAAAACATCTAACCAAAGTTGTCGAATTTCGACCTCATAAGCGCGAAAGTCCAAAGGAAAAATACGTTCCATCACAAGCATTTCTGCTTGTAAATTTTCATCGAAATCTAAGCGAATAAAGCCGACAACAAGCCCGTTTACACTATTGGCAAACTTCATTTTTTCGGCTTCACTTCCTATTTCGGAGCGCGTGTCGTTTGTGTAAAGCTTTGCGACTTCCGTTTTATTGAGCGCAATAACGGTGTTATTCGCGCCCGACGATAATTTTCTCGGATATTTCATATTTCTTTTTGCCGTTAATTTATGCAAAATCTACAACAAAGCAGGACATTGGGCGGAAAATCCCTTTTTTTCAAAATGTAAGCTCAACGGCTCAAGCATGATGCCGATGCGCCGTTTTTTCACTGAAGATATTGTTGCATTTTAGGGTATTGTTCTTTTTCATACAAAAAAATGCCGGCAAAAAACAGCAACAAGATTGCATTTTTGAAAAAAACAATTTCCCAAAAATTGCC
>JBPOJO010000763.1:0-1815 GCA_052033485.1 Bacteroidota bacterium
GAGTAATTTTGACAGAAATTGCAGAAAAAACGTTGTTAAAGCTCCGTTAAAAATTAGCAAAAAGGGTGTCGAAGAATTATGTTTGGTTTTAATTTTTCAAAAATGACTTTTCGGACAGCCTCATTACTTTGTTTTTGATGAGGCAAGCAAGATGCTTGCTTTACTTTGTTTGCATCGCTCGGCTAAAATTCATGCCCTCAAATGGTAAAAATAACGAACAAATTTTTTATGAACAAGCCCTATTTCTCCATTTGACTTTCAAAAAAAATAGGCAGAAAACTGCATTGCCCTTTATCACAATGTATTTATTCCCTTTCAGAACTAAAAGCCGAGTGCGCCGCAGCTAAGCATTTGCGGAACACTCGGACAAAAACTTTCGCTAATCTTTTATCAATTTCACAACGAATTTTTTCTCACCGACAGAAATTTCCATGAAGTAGATGCCGAGAGGATAGTGTGCAGTCGAAATTTTCGCTTTCGATTCGCGCACTTCGGTTTGAGTTAAAACGCGCCCTGTAGCATCACTGACAAGTATTTTTGCCGTTTTTTCCGTTCCGAAATCTATCCAAACAAATTCTTTGGCGGGGTTCGGATAAACCAAAATGGATTGCTCAAAATCCTCATTTTCACCCGTTACGCCGACATAAATTTCATTAGAACGCAATTCGCAGCCGTATTCGTCAGTCGCTATCAGGCTGTAATAGCCCACAACATCGGCGAGGTAGGCATCGCGGTCGCTGCCGACGATAATGCCGTCGCGAACCCACGTGAAAGACATCAAACGATTGTTGCTCTCGGAACGGATTTGCGCCCCGTCTGCCGAAATCGTGAGAACAGCGTTATTTTTAAAGATTTTTTGCTCGTCAGAAAATACCGAACAACCGTCCTTAAAGCTCACCTCTACCCGATACACCCCCGTGTCGTTCGCCGAAAAAGTGCGCAAATTCGCTAATTTCACCGGTTCACCGTTTTTATACCATTGAAAACCGGTCATTTTTTCGGTTTCTTCCACAAAAAATCGAACATTCACCGCCTTGTCATCGCAGGCTGCAAGGGCATCAAAAGTTTTTAATTTTACTTCATACAACTGTTTGCAATCAATCGAGAGGTGAATCGGGCGACGGAACAAAGTCAACTTCGGCAAAAGCTTGTTCGTAACTTTCGCCGTATAAATGCCGGCATCTTTTGCGCGAACGACCGGCAAATTTAAGGTTGCCGAATAAGTATCAATTTCAGTTTCATCTTTCAGCCAACGATAAGCATTTCCGCCGCCGTTTGTAATGACTTTTAAATCAACACTTTCGCGCAACAATACAACCAAATTTTCGGCTTCGTTAATGTCCGCTTGCGGCGAATACGAAAATTCCTTTTTAGCCAAAGTGCGAATCGGCAAAAGGTCATCAAATTCGAGCGCGTTGTGTTCGAGAGTCAAAACTTGCAAACTAACGAAATTCAATGCCGGCAAATCTTTTATTTGATTGTGGCTGAATTGTAAATTTTGTAAAATGCTTAAACGGCTCAAATTCACGGGCAAATTTTTCAATAAATTACTTTTCACCCACAAAATTTCCAATTTTGCCAAATTACAAATCTCCTCCGGAAGTGTGCCGATTCTGTTTCGGCTGATGTCAAGGTTCTTCAATTCGGGCAAATCACCTGTTGATGTCGGTATTTCAGAAATTTTATTGCCTGCAAGCATAAGCGAACGCAAAAGTCGCAGATTGCCGATGTTGTTCGGAATTCCGGTCAGTTCGTTGTCGCTCAAAGAAAGAGTTGTCAATTTTGACAAACTTGTCAGGCTTGCGGGAATTTCAC
>JBPOJO010000757.1:0-3659 GCA_052033485.1 Bacteroidota bacterium
GCGGTGCGGGTTGTTTTGACAAAAACACTCCCCACCTTTTTCAAAAAAGCGGCGAGGGTTCTTTTGACAAAAAACCTTACAACCGATTTGAAAAAAGCGGCGAGGGTTCGTTTGAGAAAAAACCTTACAATCGATTTGAAAAAAGCGGCGAGGGTTCGTTTGAGAAAAAACGTTTTAACAAACCCGAAGGAGCAGAAAATAATTCTTCAGAGAAGCCTGAAAATGATTTCGTAAAAAAACATTTCGGAAAACCGGCTTTCAGACGTGAAGACAGAGGTGAAAATACTTTTTCTCGCGAACGCAGAAATCCCTCTTTCACACGCGGAGCATCGAATTTTGACAACAAATCTACCGGTTACGACCCTGAATTAGCGCAAAAAAATCGCGAAAAAAAATTGTTAAAAAGAGAAATGCTTGAAATTCTCGGCAATGAGGATTTTAATGATGATTTTTCAAAAGATTTCATCAAAGCAAAATCGGACAACACCGAAAAAAGACCGCGTACAACGCCTTACAAAAAGGAAAATAAAGATTTTAAACCGCGCAGAAGATTCGACAAACCGACCGAAAACGATAATTTCGGCAACGCCGAAAACACAAATTCGGACGTTGATGGGCATGAAGGAAACGACGATTTTTCACCTAAAAACGACACAAAGCTCAAAAGCACCGCTTTTGACAGAAGTTTTTTAAGAGAAAAAAGCAACGAAAACCGTTTTGAAAACCGAGATTCGCGTTTTCAAGGGCGCGAAAGAAATTCTTTCAGAGGTGACAGAGAATTTTCCGGCGACAAAAAAAGAGAGTTTTCACGCGAGGGCGGCAGAGAATTTTCCGGCGACAAAAAAAGAGAGTTTTCGCGCGAGGGCGGCAGAGAATTTTCCGGCGATAAAAACCGCTCAGACAGCCGTAAAAAAGATGATTTAAAAAAAAAGTCAACAGTAAAGGGTACCGAAAGTGAGGAAAACAAAGGTTTAAGACTCAATCGCTTCATCGCGAACGCAGGCGTGTGTTCGCGTCGTGATGCCGACGGTCTTATTGCCGGCGGTGAAATCAGCGTCAATGGGACGGTCGTAAACGAAATGGGCTACTTGGTACAAAAAAATGACCGCATTGAATATCAAGGAAAAGTGCTCAAATCTGAAGCACCGGTCTACATTTTGTTGAATAAACCCAAAGATTTCATCACGACAACTGACGACCCGCAAGAGCGAAAAACAGTTATGAATTTAGTTGAAGGGGCTACGGAAGCGCGCATTTACCCTGTCGGGCGTTTAGACAGAAACACTTCGGGTGTTCTTTTGTTGACAAACGACGGCGAACTTGCCAAAAAACTGACGCATCCTTCGCACAAAGTTCAAAAAATTTATCGTGTCGAAATTGACAAAAGAATTAAAATTACTGATTTGGAAAAAATCGCCGAAGGGGTCGAACTTGAAGACGGACGCGCCGACGTGAATAACGTTGCCGTTTTATCAGAAGACGGCAGAACGCTCGGAATTGAGATACACATCGGTCGTAATCGCATCGTAAGGCGTATTTTTGAACATTTCGGTTATGAAGTTGTCAAATTAGACCGCACATCGTTTGCCGGTTTGACCAAAGAAAACCTCACACGCGGACAATGGCGCAAACTGAATCCGAACGAAGTCATTCGTTTGAAATTTTTCAATTCGAAGGGATAACAAAATGCAGGTAATTTTTTAGCCCAAGCGTACCGCAAGCAACTGACTTGCCCTTAAAAACCGCAATCAGGACACTTGCGGTACGCTTTGAGGTTAAACGGATTTATTTTTTTTAACAATCATTTCTGACGCAATTTTTGCGGATAAAAGGCACAAGGGAATTCCGCCGCCGGGGTGGACGCTTCCGCCCGCAAAATACAAGCCCGAAATTTTGCCGGAAAAATTCGGATGCCTCAAAAACGCAGAAAAGGGTGAATTGCTGCTGTTGCCGTAGAGCGAACCGCCTGAAGACGATGTTTTTTCTTCAATGCCGCGCGGGTCTAATATTTTTTCAAAAAGCCTGTTTTCCGTAACAGAAATTCCCATAACTTTTGCTATTTTATCCTCAATAATTTTCCTTGTTTGGTCAATAATACTGTCCCAATCTTGCCCGCAATTTTCGGGCGCATTGACCATTACGAACCAATTTTCGGCATTTTGCGGTGCATCTTTCGCGCAAAACTTTGAACTGATAAAAATATAAATTGTCGGGTCGTTGTATATATCTTTTTTATCAAACAAAAAGGCAAATTCCTCCGCATAATTATCCGAAAAAAGAATGTTATGCAAATCCAAGGCGGGGTAATGTCCGTTCATTGCCCAATAAAAAATCAGCGCGGAGCTTGATTTAGGGGCGTTAAGCAATTTTTTCGGCTTTGGGGCTTTGGGCAAAATGTTACTATAGGCATAGCGCATATCGGTGTTGCAAAGGACGAAATCGCATTTTTCAGTACGTTTTTCGGTTCTGACACTTTTAACTTTTTTATTTTCACACTCAATTTCGAGCACTTTCTCGTTTAAAGATATTTTGACTCCGCAGTCCTGTGCGAGATTTTCCAAATGCCTTGCAATACTTTTCATGCCATTTTTCGGAAAAAATGCACCGATATTGTGTTCAAGATGCGGTATCACATTGAGCGTTGCAGGGGCTGAATAAGGGTTTGAACCGTTATAAGTTGCAAATCTGTCAAAAATTTGCACGGCTTTTTGATTGTTAAAAAAAAGTTCGTTTGTACGGTGCATATTTCCGAAAGGATTGACCGTTTGAAAAGAAAAAAAGCCCCTTAAAGCTGCTTTTGAGCAATAAGTTTCTATTTCATGCAATGAACGCCGAAGAAAAATATCGGCAGTCAAATCATAAATTTTTTCACTTTTTGATAAAAATTCTCTTGTTTTCACTTTCGGTACGCCGATTTTGTTTTGCATTTCCTCCGCAAATTTTTCGGTATCCGAAAAGGCATCTAAAACTGTTCCGTCGCGCCAAAAATAGCGACAAATGAGCGGCAGTTTTTCGTATTCAAAAGCAATGTTTTTCTTATGTCCGAGCAAATCTGTCAATTCGTCCAAAAGGGAAGGAAGCGTAAAAAGCGAAGGACCTGTGTCAAAACGAAAGCCATTTTCATTTATTTCTGAAATTTTTCCGCCCGTATGCGAGGCAGATTCTATGATTTCAACCGTAAAACCTGCCGCTGAAAGTCGAATTCCGGCGGCTAAACCGGCTATGCCCGCTCCGATAATGATGACTTTTTTGGAATTCATATTGCTCAAAATATAGATATTTTTTCTGTTGCTAAACGCTGATTTTCAACTCTTTCCAAAACATCTCATCTTTGACCGTAACAATCGTAAAAGCGCGCAATTTTTTGGTGTTTTTCAAAATTTCGTCGGTTTCAAGGTATTTTCGGAGTTGTGTTTCGGCTTCTTCCTGTGTTTTTTGGAAATTTTTTTCCTGTTCTTTTTTCAAATATTTGAACTCAAAAACGTATTGAAAATGCGGGCGATGTAAGTTTTTAGGTTGAATACCAAATTCTAAATCAATATAACCGCCTGCGGAGGTTTCACGTTCAATTTGCACGAAAAATATTTCGGCAAGCATCGCGTAAGAAATGACCAACATTTTGATATATTTTTCATCAAATTTTTGAAATTCGCGGTTGG